>NZ_JAQDVB010000010.1:112255-118813 GCF_027674365.1 Coprococcus sp. AM11-30B
AATATGCAAGGAATGCTATTGAATGAATATGAAATCAAACAAATAACTTCAACATTAACAAAGCATTACAATGAAATATTGTTATTAACTATAATGCCGACAGAATCTTGTAACTTTAGGTGTGCATATTGCTATGAGAATCATGATGATATTGTTATGAATGAAGACATTATACAAGGGTTGGAAAAATATATAGAAAATAGCTATCATCAATATAATCATATAAGCATTAGTTGGTTTGGAGGAGAACCGACATTGTGCAAAAAAACAATTTTAAGAATCAATCAAAAAGTCAAAAAATTGCTTAATTGTGAAAAAAAGTATTCATTTTCCATGACAACAAATTAATTTAGATGCCATACATAGATTGCCTAGTGATATATATAAATTTAATATAATGATTAGAAACAATATTTATGCAGATAATTCCGATTTTACATGGTATAAATTTTTAGATGAAAAATATGGAGATGACGAACGTTTCGGAATTCTTGTGCGACAAGTAGGAAATTTAGGTGGAGATATTGATACGAAAAATATCTTGTCCGAAAAAGAAGGAAAGTTGCTTATACAAAAACATGTTGAATATATAGATAAACTTAGAATTAGATGTGATAACAATGGAATTGAAAAAAATCTTGATATAGGTAGAGGAATGTGTTATGCATCATATAAAAATGGATATACAATTCGAGCAAACGGAAAGGTGCAAAAATGTACAGTTGCGTTTGATTTAGATGCGAATGAAGTAGGATATTTAGATTCGCATGGATACTTACACATAAACGAAGAGAAAAATAAAATATGGTCTGATAATAATATTGCAAAAGATTGTTATTCTTGTAATAAAATCTTTACTTGTTTAAATAAAATGTGCCCACTAAAAAAAGTAACTGACAAAACGTATAAATGTAATGAATACCAAAGTTTTTTTACACAAACTACATTAAACGATTTTTAAGGGAGAGAATAATTGCAAACATATCTAAAAAAATATAAATTCCAGAATCTGCTCATTATTTTAGAGCTGATTTGCACAAACCTGCTGTTGCTTGCAAGTACACTTATCACTATGCGGATGGCAAGGCTGGTTATGGATGGCGATTTTAAGGGAATAGTTATCTGTTCTTTGCTGATAATCGTTATTTATCTGATTCTGCATTTCATGTTTTGGAAAAATGATGTGCATACGACGAAAGTGATTGCCCGCATGAATCAGGATATGAGAAGGGATCTTAACCGTAGGATTCTGGCAGCAGGAACACAGGAATTGGGAGAGAATGACACCGGAGAATATATTTCCTGGTATACGAACAATTTGAAAGAGGCGGAAAATCAGGGATTTTTAAATTTTTATAATGCTGTTGATGCAATCATCAAACTGATTATAGGAACGGTAACACTTGCCATGATTCAGTGGAAGCTGCTTCTGTGCACTGTTTTGACAACAGGAATGGTATATTTATATACTCATTTTTTTCCTGGAGATGTGAGTGAAGAATCAAAGAAAGTATCCGATGAATGGGAATCATTTACACAGATTGTAAAAGAACAGCTGCAGGGGGTAACTGTTCTAAAATACTTCGGACATCAAAAGGATTTCAAAAACAGGATTGGCCAGGCATCAGAGCAACTGGAAAATCAAAGATACCGCTATGTAAAATGTAAGGGTAAAGCATCGCTAAAAATGAAAGCGGTAAACGCACTGGCGGGATTGATTAATAATCTTGTCCTTTTTGGAATGTGTGCCTTTAGGATCATACCGGCTGAAATTTTTTTCGGTGGAGGTAACCTGACATATCAGGTAAAAGATGCAATACTCTCTCTTTCAGAACTTAAGATTGCTTTTGCAGGAGCAAAACCATATTTCGATAAAATCATTTATCAGGAAAAGAACGACAAGAAAAAAGAACCATTACCGCCGGTAAAGGAAAAAATCGAAATCAAAAACCTTGGGTTTTCTTATCCAGGTCATGTAGTCTTTGAGCATTTGAATATGGATTTCAAGATTGGTGGAAAATATGCCCTTGTCGGAGAGAGTGGAAGTGGAAAAACAACGCTTCTCAGATTATTATTGGGACAATTACAGGTAAATAAAGGCGCAGTTTTATTCGATCAGACGGATGCGTGTGCTTATGACCCGAAATCATTCAGTGACCAGATGGCATACATTGAACAAAATGTATTTCTTTTTCACACAACTATTCGAGAAAACATAACTCTGGGAGGGGATTTCACAGAGGAACAGATTGAAGAGGCTTTAAGAAATAGTGCGCTTTATAAAGACCTTAGGCTTTTTGAGAATGGTTTGGATACAGATGTTGGAGAAAACGGAAGAAAGCTCTCAGGTGGACAACGGCAGCGGATTGCTGTTGCCAGGGCACTTATCCATAACCGTAAGATTTTGATCATGGATGAGGGAACTTCCGCTCTGGATAAGGAGAATGCAAAAATAATTGAGGAATCTCTGCTGGAAGAACCGGATATTACGCTGATTTTGGTAAGTCATCATCTAGATAAAAATGAAATAGAAAAATACACAAAGGTATATCATCTTGGAGAGAAGGTGAGCGCATGAAAAAATATCTGATCAAATATAAATGGCAAAACTTCCTTCTTTTTCTGCTTTTAGTTCTTACAAGTGGAGTGTCGACCGGATACGCTTTCTTGCAGATGTATATCGGTAAACAGGTCATGGAAGGGAATTTCCGGATGGTCCTGATCACGGTGGTGTGCAATACCGTTTTGATTTTTGGCAACAGTATTTTGTTCTATATTCAAAATAAATATCAAACCTATCTCATCGCGAAAATGAATCAGGATTTTCGAAACGATATCAGTAATCGGATCATGAGAACTTCCTTTGAAAAGCTTTCCGCTACGGATACCGGAGAGTATTTATCGTGGTACACAAATGATGTTCGCGAAGCGGAAAACCAGGGATTCCAGATTTTTTACAGCTGTATGGAAGAGGCGTTACAGCTGAGCCTCGGAGCAATTTCCCTTTTGTTTATCCGATGGGAAATATTGCTGCTGACAATTGTCGTTTCCGTGATTTCACTTTATACAAGCCGGATATTTGGCGATAAGGTAGAGGAGTATTCAAAAAAAGTATCAGCGGCAACGGAAAAATATACTGACAGAATCAAAGAACAGATTGCCGGATTACCTGTGACACAGGCTTTTGGACTTGCCAAGCGTTTCGAAAGCAAAATTAACGCTTCTGGTGATGAACTGGAAAAGGAAAGATGCAATTTCGCTGAAAAACAAGGAAAAGAAGGCTATAAGGCAATGGTAATCAGCATTTTCGGAATCAATGCGATCAACATGCTGACATTTGTTCTTTGTGTATTACGTATCATTGCACCGGAGGTTATTTTTGGAAGTATCAATCTGACAAACCAGGTCGGAAATTCTTTTGGACAACTTATTTCTTACCGTTTGAAAATGGCTGGAGCACGCCCGTATTTTGCCAAAGCCGAAATGCAATCAGCTGACGAAGAACCGAAGGCAGAAGCAGCACTTCCTTCCTTACAAAAGGAAATCAAAGTTGAGAATCTGTCCTTTTCTTATGGCGAGCAGGAAGTCCTGAAAGGACAAAACCTTATCTTTCAAAAAGGTGGAAAATATGCGATTGTTGGAAAGAGTGGCTGTGGTAAAACAACTCTTTTGAAATTGCTGCTTGGTCAGCTGAAAGGATATAACGGAAAGATCTTATATGACGGAAAAGAACTTTCCTCATATGATGTAAATTCTTTTTACGAGCAGATGGCTTATATAGAGCAGAGTATATTCCTTTTTGACACATCCATTCATGATAATATTACTCTGGGTGATGGCGTCAGTGCAGAAAAATTGGAAGAGATTCTGGCAATGAGTGCTTTAAAAGAAGAAGTCAAAAAGTTCCCGGATGGACTTGAAACAAAAGCAGGGGAAAATGGGAAAAATCTTTCCGGAGGACAAAAGCAGCGGATTGCCATAGCCCGAGCACTTGCCCATGACAGACAGATTTTATTTGTCGATGAAGGCACATCTGCGCTTGATGCTGAAAATGCAATGGTAATCGAGCAGGCACTTTTGGCATGCAAAAATCTGACATTGATCCTGATTACACATCATATGAAAGAAGAAAATCTTCCGCTATTTGATAAGGTATATCATTTGGGAGAATAGAAATTTAAAATATGAAGGGAGGCCGCCCCATGAATCAAAAAGCAGGTGAGATATTTTTTCCAATATAAGATTAACGTATCTTTTGGCACCCTAATCTTATATTGGAAAAAAATGAGTGATAAAAAGGATTATTTTGTTGGAAACGGGGTTTCTTTAATTTTGACCGCTAACATTATTGTATCCTATCCTTCTGATGCAAAATCAATTATCCGTTGCGAGCTTAATTGGAAAACAGGATCTACCATTTATCAAAGTGATCAATACAGCCAGTTTAACAGCAAAGAGCCAGTTTATACCGCAGGAGCCCTCATTTATCTGTTACTTATCATAGTATATTCTTACTTTTATACAGGGATTATCTTTAATGCAATTGAGGTTGCCCACGATCGGTGTATTTATTCATCCAACACTAAAGAACACGTTTATAAATACCCTTGCTGTTCTGATGATCGCCATTGTCGGGGCAGCAGTATACAGGGGAATTGATTATGGAATGACAAAAATTATTTCCCTATTATTCTAAGGACCGGAATACGGTCCTTTTTATATGAATCTTCCATACTGTTTGTGGTTTTTTCAGAACACTAGGAGGTGATTATTTGGTCGATACGAATGTACCTAATAACGGAAAGCTTCTATATGTCCGTAAAGGAAGCAAGCCGATTAATTGGCATATCAGAAAAGACCATGAGAAATCTTGCTTATGAATTAAATATTCAAGTCCGTATTGGGAAAAGAGTCTTGATCCATAGAAAAAAACTTGAGAAATGGATCGATGCACAAACTCGACTTCACTAGGATTTTGTCGTAATCATTGAAAGTAGGATTTCCGGTGCTGGATGAAAGCAAATTCTCGGTTCATATCTTGAAAAGCAATTTAAAATTTGTTAAGATGATACGGTCAATATCTATCCTGGTGAGTTAGAAAGAAAGGATAGGTGATTGCCATGGGAAAGGACTTAAAAGGAAAAGAAATAGGTAAGGGTATTATCCAACGTAAAGATGGCTATTATCAAGCCTGTATTTATCAAAGAGGATATGGAAAACCTATTTACCTATATTCAAAAAATTTAAAAGAAATAAAAAAGAAGAAACAATACAAAAAGGAAATTTGGGATTAAAAATAGAAACTGAAAAGATTACACTAAATCAATGGTTTGAACAGTGGATGAGTCTTTACATGATCACCCGTTTAAAAAAGACAACAATCTCCAATTATTTAAATTCTTACAGGCGTTGTGAAGAATACATAGGTTACATGAAGTTAAAGGATATACAAATGACAAATATCCAATACATGATAAATGACCTTTACAAAAAAGGTTATACGATATCAACAATCAAAAGTTCTGTTTCTGTAATCTATTCCTGTTTAGAAAAAGCAGTTACACTGAGAATTCTCTTCAATTTTGAAAAAGGCTATATAGACGTCTATAAAACATTAAATCGAACACCTATATACTATGATGAGCATGGTAATAAATTGGAAGAACATTATTACACAGTGCAAATTACAACCCCTAAAAAAGCAGCTAGTGTACGGAAAGTTCCTTTGCTGAAAGTTGTAGCGGACGCATTAGAAAGCTGGCGAGAAAAACAGAACGCAGATAAACGGAAATTGAAGAAAAAATGGGGTGTAAATAATTCGCTGCTGAAAGATTATCCCGAACTAATATTTACTACACAATATGGTAACTATTATTTATCGACACAAGCTGAACGGGAATGCAAGCGAATTACATCAATAATGAACAGACGGGAAGAAAAAATGCATTGAATGTATGCATAATTATACATTTCCTGATAATGATACAATCACAATAAGTTCGAAAACAATGTAAAAAATAGTGTATAATCGAATAGTAATGCTTGTAAACCCTTGAAAAATAAGGAGATTTTGATATGACTGGTGATTTAACACCGACTGCCCGATAATTTTAATCCTACAAAAACGCGATAAAGCGCGTGGTTGAGGGATTTTTTATGGTCGGAAAAGCTGTCTGAAAGTTCTGACAATGGCATGGAGTGTACTGTAGTGTTGTGGAGTACATTGGAGTACATGGTCAAAAAATGGGCACAAATACTTTTTCCCAAATGCATACTCATGCATATTGTGTAACCTTTTTTAATGTTAGTTCTCCTATGTTTGTATAATTATTTCGTTTTTTATTCTAATTCAATTCATTTTTATCTTTTCAACTGTTAAATCTAAATTTTGCGTTTCTGCAAAATTGTTTATACAATTTCCTGAGATCAGGTATTTTATACATTGAAATAAAAAGAAGGTTTCAATTTATGAATATCAATAACAGTAAATATATCTTCTATGATGCCGGGGTCAAAACATAGCGTTTTCTATATGCTAACCCCTGCTTGAACCTTGAA
>NZ_JAQDVB010000011.1:0-116210 GCF_027674365.1 Coprococcus sp. AM11-30B
TTACTGTAAAATATTAAATTTTCAAGGTTCTATTTTGGGGCTTTTGACCCTGGCATCATATAATTAAAGTAATACAAATGGATGGTGGAGGGAGGTAATCATGGTATGAAAAGAAGAAATATTATATTATTGATTTCGATTCCGTTAGGCATTATGTTAATTGTATATTATGGCTATACCGCATTAGATACCTGGCTCCAGTTTCAAATTACAACAGGAAATGGTATTTTGGCAGCAAATAGTGAATGGATATTTTCCATTCAAAACACATTTCTTTTCATATTGAAATGGTTTGGACCGATCTTATCAATCATATGTATATACGGAATTCTAAAATGGTTAAAAAAGAATGAATAAAGAAAAACTCCAGAATCAATTTTATACTGCTGATTCTGGAGTTTCTTTTACTTAGAAACGATATAATTTCACTTTATTACTTCTCTTTACTATATTCCAGAGAAGCTTCCACAAATCCCTTAAACAGCGGATGTGGTTTGTTCGGACGGGATTTGAGTTCCGGATGTGCCTGGGTTCCGATGAACCAAGGATGTTCCGGAATTTCCACCATCTCTACGATTCTGCCGTCCGGAGAAAGTCCGGATAAGAGCATACCGTTCTGGGTAAGAGCATCACGGTAGTCATTGTTGACTTCATAACGATGACGATGACGTTCGTGGATCTCTTCTTTTCCATATAATTTATAAGCTTTTGATTCTTTGTTAAGAACACAAGGATAAGAACCAAGACGAAGGGTTCCACCGATGTCTTCAATACCGATCTGGTCAGGCATGATGTGGATGACCGGATGTGTAGTGTTTGGATTCAGTTCTACGCTGTGTGCATCATGATATCCGACAACGTCTCTTGCAAATTCTACGATGGCAAGCTGCATTCCAAGGCAGAGTCCGAGGAACGGAACCTTATGTGTTCTTGCATATTTGATGGCTTCGATCTTACCTTCGATACCACGGTCACCGAATCCACCAGGTACGAGGATACCACTTACATCACCGAGAAGTTCATCGACATTTTCCGGTGTGACAGTTTCAGAGTCAATCCATTTGATATTTACGGTTGTGTGGCTGTAGATGCCGCCATGTTTTAATGCTTCAACAACGCTGATATATGCGTCGTGGAGCTGGATATATTTGCCGACCAGGGCGACTGTTACATCTTGTGTCGGATGTTTCAGGCATTCGACCATCTCTTTCCAGTCTTTCAGATCTGGTTCCGGACAGTCAAGCTTCAGGCATTCGCATACAACGGAAGCGAGATGTTCTTCTTCCATGGCGAGTGGTGCTTCGTAAAGGTATTCCACATCCAGGTTCTGAAGAACGTGATCAGATGGCACGTTACAGAAAAGGGCGATCTTGTCTTTGATTCCCTGATCCAGTGGATGCTCAGAACGGCAGACCAGAATATCCGGCTGGATTCCCATTCCCTGTAATTCTTTTACGCTTGCCTGAGTCGGTTTGGTCTTCATCTCCTGGGAAGCATGCAGATATGGGATTAGTGTGACGTGGATCAGCGCAACATTGTCATGTCCCATATCATGTTGGAACTGGCGGATAGATTCCAGGAAAGGCTGGCTTTCGATGTCTCCGACGGTTCCACCGACTTCGATGATCGCAATCTCGGTATCTGTAGCTGCAGGGTTACGATAGAAACGGCTCTTGATCTCATTCGTGATATGCGGGATGACCTGTACGGTTCCTCCACCAAAATCTCCACGACGTTCTTTCTGAAGAACGGACCAGTAAATCTTTCCTGTCGTTACATTCGAGTTCTTGGTAAGACTTTCATCGATAAATCTTTCATAATGTCCAAGGTCAAGGTCTGTCTCAGCTCCATCGTCTGTTACAAAAACTTCACCGTGTTGTACCGGATTCATTGTACCCGGGTCAATGTTGATGTACGGATCAAATTTCTGCATTGTAACTGTGTACCCGCGTGCCTTGAGCAGACGCCCAAGAGAAGCTGCTGTGATTCCTTTTCCAAGACCTGAGACAACGCCTCCGGTAACAAATACATACTTAACTGCCATAGTTCCAGTTCCCTCCTTATGGTAATTTTTTTTGTCTACTACTCATTGTGTTCTGTAAAAAATAAGATAGAATGCGATTTTTATTCACCAAGAAAGTCCGATATAACCTTCTGACGGATAAAAATAGAAAAAAACCCCATAAAAACAAATTTATGTGGCTCCCTCGCTACTTTGATTTCCCCTTGAAATCAATTCCCCTATAAAATACTTTAAAAGTATACACCCATTCCAGAAAAAAATACAACAATTTTTTTTGAAATGGGTGTATAAAAATCAAAAATATAATATTTGTCTACTGATAGATCGGTTTTTTCTCGTATCTCGGTTCAGATGTAACCTGGATGGATAACTTCTGGAACAGACGGATATCTACATTTGCAAGCATAACGGATACATGAGCCTGGCAGCCTTTTAAATTCGGGACTTGTCTGAGTGCCTGTTCAGCAACCGGATTGGAAGAGGCACTGATAGAAAGTGCAATCAGAGCTTCATCGATGTGAAGTCTTGGGTTCTTGCTTCCAAGGAATTCGGTTTTAACTTTCTGGATCGGTTCCAGGGCAGTCGGTGAGATCAGGTGCATATCATGATCGATTCCGGCGAGTTCTTTTAAGGCGTTCAGGATCAGGGCAGCAGATGCGCCAAGCAGATCAGAGGTTTTTCCTGTTACGATGCGTCCGTCCGGAAGCTCCAGAGCGGCAGCCGGTGCACCGGTTTCTTCAGCGCGTGCAAGAGCGGCATCAACAACCTTACGGTCATGTACGGTAACTCCTGCCTGATTCATCAGAAGCTCGACCTTATAAGTCTCTTCCTTCGGGCATTCACCGGAAAGGAAACGGTCCATGGTGCGGTAGTAGCGGCGAATGATCTCCTGACGGGAAGCTTCTTTGCAGACTTCATCGTCACAGATGCAGTTACCTGCCATGTTAACACCCATGTCTGTTGGTGATTTGTATGGATTTTCTCCGTAAATGCGCTCAAAAATTGCACTCAGTACAGGGAAGATCTCTACGTCACGGTTGTAGTTGACGGTAGTAACACCGTAAGCTTCCAGATGGAACGGGTCGATCATATTTACATCGTTAAGGTCAGCAGTAGCTGCTTCATATGCTAAGTTGACCGGATGCTTTAACGGGATATTCCAGATCGGGAAGGTTTCGAATTTGGCATATCCTGCGCGGACTCCGCGCTTGTGCTCATGATAGAGCTGGGAAAGGCAGGTAGCCATCTTTCCACTTCCAGGTCCAGGTGCGGTGATGACAACCAGAGGTCTGCTTGTCTCAATATATTCGTTCCTTCCGTATCCTTCGTCACTTACGATCAGCGGGATGTTGGAAGGATAACCTTCTATTACATAATGGATATAAACTTTAATGCCAAGCTTTTCCAGACGTCCTTTGAAAAGATCGGCACTGTTCTGTCCGGAGTACTGTGTGATAACAACACTTCCGACAAAGAGACCATTGGCTTCAAATTCGTCTTTCAGGCGGAGAACGTCAGTGTCATAAGTGATCCCGAGGTCACCGCGGATTTTGTTGGCTTCAATATCGGCTGCACTGATAACGATCACAATCTCTGCGGTATCCGATAATTCTTTTAGTAAATGTAATTTGCTGTCCGGCTGAAATCCCGGAAGCACGCGGGAAGCATGATAGTCATCGAAAAGCTTTCCACCGAATTCGAGATACAGTTTGTTGTCAAACTGATTGATTCGCTCACGAATGTGAGAAGACTGCATTTGCAGGTATTTTTCATTATCAAACCCAATTTTCATAAAGTTCCATCCTTTTTGTCCATAATTTTACTTTCATAGAAGCAATTCAAACCTAGTATACTATAAAATATGACTTTTTTACAATCTTTTCATAAATTTTTCATTGATTTCTAAAAAACGCCTACTTATAATAGAGAGGACGACACTTAGGAGGTAGGTATGGATAACCAGAATAATAGAAATAAGCAGAATCTTCCGGGAAATAATAATCCGAATAATAAAAATAACCGCCAAAGATGGAATATTATATTATTTACCGTTATGCTGATCTCGTTTATCGTATTTGCGTTGTATCAGTTCCGGGAAGACACAGATGCCCGGGAGATTACCTATGATCAGTTCCTGAACATGGTAGATTCCGGGGAAGTTAAGAAAGTTGTGATCGAGGATGACAAGATTGTGATCACAGCGAAGACAGAAGCTGAGATGAAGAACAGCAAGAAAAAAGGCGCTTCTGAGAGCGATGTGGTCGAAGGTTCTGTAGCAGATAACAACGACAGCAGCAGTAAGGACAGCAGCGATGACAGTACAGGTCTGTTCAGTAATGTGACAAGGAAGCAGTATTATACCGGTATTGTGAAGGATGATACCCTTTCGGACAGACTGTATAAAGCAGGTGTTGAGTATGAACAGAAGATACCGGATTCTACATCTTATATGGTGATGAATCTTCTGGTCAACATTGTTCCGCTTGTGATCATGATTGGTCTGGGCGTGATGCTGATGCGCCGTATGACAAAGGGTGGCGGCATGATGGGCGTTGGTAAGAGCAATGCCAAGATGTATGTGGAAAAATCTACCGGAGTCACATTTAAGGATGTAGCCGGTCAGGATGAAGCAAAAGAATCCCTGCAGGAAGTAGTCGATTTCCTGCATAACCCTGGCAAATACACCGGAATCGGAGCGAAGCTTCCGAAGGGAGCACTTCTTGTAGGCCCTCCCGGAACCGGTAAGACACTTCTTGCAAAAGCAGTTGCCGGAGAAGCAAAAGTACCGTTCTTCTCTCTTTCAGGTTCTGCATTTGTTGAGATGTATGTCGGTGTCGGAGCGTCAAGAGTACGAGACCTCTTTAAGCAGGCACAGCAGATGGCGCCGTGTATTATTTTTATCGATGAGATCGATGCGATCGGAAAAAGCAGAGATTCACAGCTTGGTGGCAATGATGAAAGAGAACAGACACTGAATCAGCTCCTTGCAGAGATGGATGGATTTGACAGTAATAAAGGTCTTCTGCTTCTTGCGGCAACGAACCGTCCGGAGATCCTGGATCCGGCGCTTCTCCGTCCGGGAAGATTTGACAGACGTATCATCGTAGATAAGCCAGATCTCAAGGGACGTATTGATGTCCTGAAAGTACATGCCAAAGATGTTAAGATGGATGAGACAGTCAATCTGGAAGAGATTGCACTTGCAACTTCCGGGGCAGTCGGTTCTGATCTTGCCAATATGATCAACGAGGCTGCGATCAATGCAGTAAAAAAAGGAAGAAATGTTGTATCTCAGGCAGACCTTTTTGAGGCTGTTGAGGTCGTTCTTGTGGGTAAAGAGAAGAAAGACCGTATCATGAGCCAGAAAGAACGCCGTATCGTATCATACCATGAAGTCGGTCATGCACTGGTAACTGCCCTTCAGAAGGACGCAGAACCGGTACAGAAGATTACAATCGTTCCGAGAACCATGGGTGCACTCGGTTATGTGATGCAGACACCGGAGGAAGAAAAGTTCCTGAATACCAAGGCTGAGCTGGAAGCAATGCTGGTGACAGCTCTTGCAGGACGTGCAGCAGAGGAACTGGTGTTTGACACAGTTACAACCGGAGCATCGAACGATATTGAGCAGGCAACCAAGATTGCAAGAGCGATGGTAACACAGTACGGTATGTCAGAAAAATTCGGACTTATCGGACTGGAATCTATCCAGAACCGTTATCTGGACGGAAGAGCTGTTATGAACTGCGGAGAGGCAACCGCGGCAGAAATCGATCAGGAAGTTATGAAGATGCTTAAGGGAGCATATGCAGAAGCGAAGAGAATGCTTTCCGAGCATCGTGAAACGATGGATCAGATCGCCGGATTCCTGATTGAGAAAGAGACGATCACCGGAAAAGAATTCATGAAGATTTACCGCAGATGTGAAGGAATTCCGGAACCGGAAGAAAAGAAAGAAGAGAATCCTGTAAAAGAGCAGACGATCGAGATGCCGAAGAAAGAGGCAGATACCGAAGCTGCACAGCAGGAAGAGAAAGAAACGCAGAAGAAAGTAGAAAGAGATGAAGACGGATTCATCCTTCCGCAGAAGCGTGACTAGTCTAAAATAACAGAAGATGCAGAGGTTTCAGAACAATAAGTTCTGAAGCCTCTTTTTTTTCTGTAGATTCTTTTGAAAGAATGACTTGTATTGTCTGCAGGAAGCAAGGTATAATGTGACTATGGAAAATCAGACATTTATTATTGAAGACGAACTTAAAAAACTTCCTGGGAAACCGGGAGTCTATCTGATGCATGGGGAAAAGGACGAGATCATTTATGTTGGAAAGGCGATCAGCCTGAAGAACCGTGTCAGACAGTATTTTCAGCCGAGCAGGAACCGGGGGGCCAAGATTGACCAGATGGTGACGCATATCACCCGGTTTGAGTATATCGTGACGGATTCGGAACTGGAAGCACTGGTTCTGGAATGCAATCTGATCAAGGAACACCGGCCAAAGTACAATACGATGCTGATGGATGATAAGAGTTATCCATTTATCAAAGTGACAACCGGCGAAGCATATCCAAGGATTATGATGGCAAGGCAGATGAAGAAGGACAAGTCAAAGTATTTCGGCCCTTATACCAGTGTGACGGCGGTAAAAGATACGATCGAACTGATCCGGAAGCTTTACCGTCTGCGTAGCTGTAACCGCATCCTTCCGCGCGATATCGGGAAAGAAAGATGCTGTCTCTATCATCATATCAAGCAGTGCGATGCACCGTGTCAGGGGTATATTTCGCAGGAAAAATACAGAGAATCGGTTGATGAAGTACTCAAATTCCTGGGAGGAAATTATGATAAAATCTTAAAGGATCTGGAGAAAAAGATGCAGGAGGCATCGGATGATCTGGAATTTGAGAAAGCAATTGAATACCGGGAGCTTCTGCACAGCGTGAAGCAGATTGCACAGAAGCAGAAGATTACCGATACAGGGGGCGAGGACCGGGATATTGTGGCTCTTGCAAGAGAGCATGAGGATGCGGTGGTACAGGTATTCTTTATCCGCAATGGTCGTCTGATCGGCAGAGATCATTTTTATCTGCGGATTGCCCAGGGAGATGAAAATGCAGAGATCCTCTCCAGCTTTATTAAGCAGTTTTATGCCGGAACGCCATATATTCCGGGCGAACTGATGCTTCCGGTGGAACCGGAAGAGCGGGAGATCCTGGAAGCATGGCTTGGAGAAAAACGTGGGCATAAGGTTCATTTCCGTATCCCGAAAAAAGGGGAAAAAGAAAAGCTTGTTGAGCTTGCGGCGAAAAATGCAAAGATGGTACTGGAAAAAGATAAGGAGCGTATCAAGCGTGAAGAAGGAAGAACGATCGGTGCAGTAAAAGAAATAGAAAAGTTGCTTGATCTTAATAACCTGGTGCGTATGGAGGCGTATGATATTTCCAATACCAATGGATTTGCCTCGGTAGGGTCGATGATCGTTTATGAGAGGGGCAAACCGAAACGAAACGATTATCGTAAGTTCCACATTAAGGGTGTGCAGGGGGCGGATGATTATGCAAGTATGCGTGAGGTCCTCACCAGAAGATTCCGGCATGGTCTGGAGGAACAGAAAAGCGGGAAAGAGCTGGGAAGTTTTAATGTTTTTCCGGATCTGATCATGATGGATGGTGGAAAAGGACAGGTTAATATAGCACTGGAAGTACTGGATGAACTTCATATATCCATTCCGGTATGTGGTATGGTCAAAGATGACCACCATCGGACGAGAGGACTCTACTATCAGAATATCGAGATTCCGATCGACCGCAATTCCGAAGGGTTTCGACTGATCACAAGAGTGCAGGATGAGGCGCACAGATTTGCTATAGAATTTCACCGGAAACTGCGTAGTCAGGGACAAGTGCATTCGATCCTGGATGATATTCCGGGAATCGGACCTGCGAGAAGAAAAGCACTGATGCGGACATTTGCCAGTCTGGATGAGATTAAGAATGCAGAGGTGGAAGATTTGAAAAAAATTCCATCAATGGATGAAAAATCAGCCAAAAGCGTGTATAATTTTTTCAGAGGAAGCGAAATGGAAGATACAGAAGCTACTCGGATGGAAGAACAATAAAAGGAGACAGGACTATGGGAGTAACATTAACAAAAATCGTAGAGAAGATGGAACTTAGAAATCTTACTCCGGATGTCGATATGACACAGCGGGAAGTAAAAATTCCGGATATTAACCGTCCGGCACTTCAGCTCGCCGGATTTTTTGATCATTTTGATTGCGAACGGATTCAGCTTATCGGATATGTAGAGTACACTTATCTGCAGACACTGGAATATGAGCATAAGATGAAAATATATGATACACTGCTTGATTATGGGATTCCATGCTTTATTTTCTGCAGAAATCTGCAGCCGGATCCGGAATTTCTGGAGAAAGCAGTGAAGAACAATATTCCGGTATTTATTACGGATAAACAGACCTCTTCCTTTTCAGCAGAACTGATCCGCTGGATGAAAGTGGAACTGGCACCGTGTATTTCAATTCACGGGGTACTGGTGGACTGTTATGGAGTCGGTGTTCTGATCATGGGAGACAGCGGTATCGGTAAAAGTGAGGCGGCACTGGAGCTGATCAAGCGAGGTCATCGTCTGGTAACAGATGACGTGGTGGAGATCCGGAAGGTCAGTGATGATACTCTTGTTGGTACAGCACCGGATATTACCCGCCATTTTATTGAACTTCGCGGAATTGGTATCATTGACGTAAAGACGCTGTTTGGTGTGCAGAGTGTAAGAGAGACACAAAATATTGATCTCGTCATCACGCTTGAGGACTGGAACAAGGATCGTGAGTACGACAGGCTTGGACTTACTGAGGAGTATACAGAATTTCTTGGTAATAAGGTTGTATGCCACAGTATTCCAATCCGCCCGGGACGTAATGTTGCCATTATCGTAGAATCAGCGGCAGTCAATCACAGACAGAAACAAATGGGTTATAACGCAGCTCAGGAGCTGTACCGCCGGGTACAGGAAAATCTAAAAAAGAATATGTAAGGAGCAGGAGACAGATGAAATATTGTTTTGGTATCGATATAGGCGGAACGACAGTAAAGATGGGACTTTTTCAGGAAGACGGAGAGCTTCTTGACAAATGGGAGATCAAGACACGTACGGAGAACCAGGGAGAAGCAATCCTCCCGGATATTGCACAGGCAGTGAAAGCGAAGATGGCAGAGAAGGACCTGGTGAAAGAACAGATCATCGGACTTGGAATGGGGCTCCCGGCACCGGTAACCGAGGATGGAATTGTTCAGAATACAGCAAATCTCGGATGGGGATACAAAGAAGTGACACGTGAACTGGAAGAGCTTCTTGACGGAATGAAAGTGATTCCGGGGAATGATGCAAATGTAGCTGCGCTTGGTGAGATGTGGAAAGGTGGCGGAAAAGGTCACAAGAATGTTATTATGGTTACCCTTGGAACCGGTGTTGGCGGTGGAATCATTGTGGATGGAAAATGCCTTGTAGGGGCACACGGAGCTGGCGGAGAGATCGGTCATCTGTGTGTAAACTACCAGGAGACAGAAACCTGTGGATGTGGAAAGAAAGGCTGTCTGGAACAGTATGCTTCTGCAACAGGAATCACAAGACTTGCCAATATGCGTCTTGCAAAAGATGAGAAACCAAGTACCCTCAGAAATGTGGCAGAGATGTCTGCGAAAGAAGTGTTTGATGCAGTGAAAGCCGGAGACGAAGTTGCAATCGAAATCGCAACTGAATTTGGAAATTATCTGGGACATGCGCTGGCGAACCTTGCAGCTGCATGTGATCCGGCGGTTATCGTAATCGGCGGAGGTGTATCAAAAGCCGGAGAGGTTCTGCTCGATTACATCAAAGGACCATTTAAAGAAATGGCATTCTTTGCAGATAAAGATACAGAATTTGCACTTGCAGAGCTTGCAAATGATGCAGGAATCTGCGGAGCAGCAAAACTGGTACTGAAATAAGTGAAAGATATTATAAAAAATAAAAATCTTGTGAGAAATATTTAACATTCTTGCAAGATTTTTGTTTTTTTGCAGAAGAAAATGAAGAATGAGAAATGTTTACATTTGACATTCTTCACAAAATGATGTAGACTTATCGTAGTAACATTGTTAAATAAGCCTATAAACTCTAAATAATTGTGAAAAGGAAGACAAAATGATAATACGTAAAACATTAAGAGAGCAAGTAGTTGAAATTTTAAGACACAAGATTTTATCAGGAGAGATCAAACCGGGAGAACGAATTATAGAGGCAAAAGTAGCAGAAGAGCTGAAAGTCAGCAGAGGTCCTTTAAGAGAAGCTCTCAGGCAGATCGAAGAAGAAGGGCTGGTTGTATATGAAGCACAGAAAGGCTGCGTAGTAAAGACGATGACTTATGAAGAGATGCAGGAAACATACCTGATCCAGTCTACGCTTGAGAAACTGGCAGTGCAGATGTGCGGGGGAGAGATCAGCAAAGAACAGGATGAAGAGATGCAGAAGCTTGTCCTTTCCATGGAGAAAGCGGCTAATCAGAAAAATCTGTATGATGTTATAAAATTCGATGAACAGTTCCATGAATGTATTGTGAAGACCGCACACAGTGAAAAACTTCATAGAATCTGGAAAATACTGGAAGGAGGAAATACGGCGGCATATTATACGATGGATACAAAAACTCTGGTACCATTTGATGTGGTCCACATCAATCATCAGAGAATTTTGGATCTGTTTCATAATGGGACAGTCGAAGATATCTGTAAAGAGATAGAAATCCACTACATGGTTGTCCCGCATGTTCTGTATGAAAATCAAAAGAAAAACGGAGAAAGGAACTGAAGGTATGGTTAAATTTATTGGGAAAAGGCTGACATATGCTGTGTTGACATTGTTCTTGATTGCCACAGCAACATTTTTTCTGGTGGCAGGTGCTCCGGGAGATCCGATCGCTGCAAAAGTCGGACAGATGCCGGAACAGGCACAGGAAATCATCCGTGAGAAATACGGACTGGACCAGCCGGTAGTAAAGCGGTATACAACGTATATGAAGAATCTTCTGACGACAGGAGATTTTGGGGAATCAATTATTTATACCGGACAGTCAGCAAATGATATTATAAAAAATAATACGTTGGTATCAGCGAAGATTGGGTTATTGGGATTGCTGTTCCAGGTGACGATTGGTATCAGTCTTGGAATGGTTGCAGCACTGAACCGGGGAAAACCGGTGGATCATGTCATAAGGGTACTCGTTGTATTGGCAATTTGTGTTCCTAGTTTTGTATTTGCATCGGTATTGCAGTATTTTCTTGCATTCAAATGGAAACTGGTGCCGGTATTTGGCTGGGGAGAATTAAAACACTATATTCTTCCTGTTGCCGCCTATGCAATCGGAGGAATTGCATCTTATACAAAATATATGAGGAGCAGTACACTGTCTGTAATTGGGGAAGATTATATTATCACAGCGAAAGCAAAGGGATGTACGAAAAAAAGAGTGGTACGGAAACATATTTTGAGAAATGCAATGCTTCCGATCATTACAATGATCGGACCTTCTCTGGCAGGAATTTTTGCAGGATCATTCATCCTTGAACGTATGTTTGCGATTCCGGGACTTGGATTCTATTATGTAAAAGCAGTTTCGGATAATGATTATACGATGGTAATCGGTCTTACAATTTTCTTTGCTATTTTGTTCGTTGGCTCGCTGATTGTCGTAGACATTCTGTACGGAATCGTCGATCCGAGAATCCGAGTTGCAAAAGGTAAGAAATAGGAGGGCTTCTGATGAGTACAAAAGAGGTAGTAATGACAGAAGAATGGAATGAATCAGATGATTTTAAACGTATCGGGACGGAAGGATTATCTGGTGAAGATATCGGAGAGAAATCCCTGACCTATTGGGCGGATGTCTGGAGAAGATTCAGGGAAAATAAACTTGCGATATTTGGTCTTATATTATTAGCTGTGATCGTAGTGATCCTGTTTATCGGACCAGTGATTACAGGACAGAATTATCAGCTGATTGATGCGTCAATTAAGAACCAGGGACCAAGCAGTGCACACTGGTTCGGTACTGATGATATGGGAAGAGATCTCTTTACCCGTGTCTGTGTCGGTGGACGTATTTCAATCTATATCGGTTTATGTTGTACATTGGTAATGTTTGTGATCGGAGCACTTCTTGGTGCACTGGCAGGATTAAAAGGCGGACTTGTAGATGATATTATCATGCGTATCTGTGAATTTATCGGAAACCTGCCGTATCTGATCATTGTAGTAATTTTATCCATGGTACTTGGAAGAAGTATGTTCTCCCTCGTCTTTGCGATGAGTCTTACCGCGTGGGTAGGAACCGCGCGTATGGTACGAGGACAGATCCTTCAGATCAAGGAACAGGATTATGTGCAGGCAGCAACAGCACTTGGCGCGTCAACGGGACGTATTATTATCAAACATCTTCTTCCGAATACACTTGGAATTATTATGGTTGATATTACGATGTCAGTTCCGGGATTTATTTTCAGTGAGGCTTTCTTAAGTTATATCGGACTTGGAGTAAGACCACCGGAAACCAGCTGGGGAGCACTTGCATCAGCAGGACAGCAGCAACTTATGTTTTACCCGCATGAATTGTTCTTCCCATGTCTGATGATCGTACTTACAATGCTGACTTTCCATCTGATCGGTGATGGACTTTCAGATGCATTGGATCCGAAGCTGAGAAAATAAAAGGGGGAACTACAAGATGAAAGAAAAAATACTGGAAGTGAAAAATCTGGAGGTATCTTTTAAGACCTACGCCGGAATCTCACACGCAGTAAGAGGAATAGATTTTGATCTGCATAAGGGAGAAACTCTTGCGATAGTAGGAGAGTCTGGTTGTGGTAAGACGGTATCTTCAAAAGCAATCATGCGATTGCTTCCAGAATCAAACACATTATTAAATGAAAATTCTGAAGTATTGTTTCATGGGGAAGATCTTCTGAAAAAGTCAGAAAATGAAATGGTTTCTATTCGAGGAAGCAAAATTTCAATGATTTTCCAGGATCCAATGACTTCACTGAATCCGACCATGAAGATCGGAGATCAGATTGCGGAAAGTATTCTGATCCATAGACAGATTTCTAAAGAAGAAGCACATAAAGAAGCTTTAGAAATGCTGCAGCTGGTTAAAATACCAAATGCAGAAAAACGAATGAAACAGTATCCATTTGAGTTTTCCGGCGGTATGAGACAGAGAGCGATGATCGCAATTGCGCTTGCATGTAAACCGGAAATCCTGATCGCAGACGAGCCGACCACTGCTCTGGACGTAACGATCCAGGCACAGATCATGGAGCTGATCGGAGAATTGCAAAAAGAACTGGATATGGCGATGATCCTTGTAACACATGACTTAGGTGTTGTAGCGAGCGTTGCAGATAAGATTCAGGTTATGTATGCAGGAAAAATTGTAGAACGTGGTGATGTACGAGAAATTTTCTATCAGTCTACACATCCTTACACGAGAGCTCTTCTGGATTCCGTTCCGAAGATCCATTCTACAAATAAAGAAACATTGTATTCCTTAAAAGGAACGCCGCCGGATCTTATTAATCCACCGGTTGGATGTTCTTTTGCTCCACGTTGCGAGTATGGAATGAAGATCTGCAGAAAGAAATATCCGGAGCTTACAAAATTCAGTGATACACAGGAATGTAACTGCTGGCTTCACGATCCAAGAGCGGATGTGAGCAATCTTCCTGAGAATATGATAAGGAGGAGACAGTAACCATGGATAAGAAAGAAGTATTGATCGAAGTAAAAGATTTGAAGAAGTATTTTCAGGTTGGAAGAAACCAGACACTGAAGGCAGTGGATGGAGTAAACTTTAAGATCTATAAAGGTGAGACTCTTGGAATTGTAGGTGAATCCGGCTGTGGAAAAACAACCTGTGGAAAGACAGTTATGGGGCTTTATAAGGCAACAGACGGTGAGGTTCTTTTTGACGGAGTCGATATTAATAAACTGAATAAAAAAGAAAAGAAAGAGTTTACAAAAAGAGCTCAAATTATTTTCCAGGATCCGTATTCTTCACTGAATCCAAGAATGACAGTCGGTGACATCATTGGGGAAGGAATTGATATCCATAAGCTTTACACTGGTAAAGAACGTCAAGAAAAGATTTATGAATTACTGGAACTGGTCGGACTTAACAGAGAGCATGCACTTCGTTTCCCTCATGAGTTTTCGGGTGGACAAAGACAGCGTATCGGAATTGCAAGAGCACTTGCAATCGAACCGGAATTTATTGTCTGTGATGAGCCAATCTCTGCACTTGACGTTTCCATTCAGGCACAGGTTGTTAACCTGCTGATCGAACTTCAGCAGAAGAAAAATCTGACCTATCTCTTTATCGCACATGATCTGTCTATGGTAAAACATATTTCAGACCGTGTCGGTGTAATGTATCTGGGAAATATGGTTGAATTTGCAGAGAGTGATGAGTTATATCAGAAACCATTTCATCCATATACAAAGGCGTTGATGGCAGCGATTCCGATTCCGGATCCGGATACAGAAGAACAGAAGACGAGAATTCGACTGGAAGGAGAGATTCCAAGCCCGGTTAATCCAAAACCTGGATGTAGATTTGTGACAAGATGCAGATATGCAACAGAAAAATGTCATCAGGAAACACCGAAGCTTGAGGAACTCGCACCGGAACACTTCGTAGCTTGTCACAGAGCAAAAGAGTTGATGGAAGATCACCCGCAAGCGTAATCTTGCTGGATATAAAGGAGGAAGACTATGAAAAAAAGAAAAACATTAGCAATGGGGCTTGCAGTAGCAATGGCTGTCAGCTGTCTGGCCGGATGTGGCGGAGATGACAAAAAAGCAAGTTCTGACGGAAAAACAGAACAGGTTCTGAACATCTCCAACAACAGTGTGGTTGTCGGACTGAACCCGCTGATCAACACAACAGGTCCTGATAACGCAGCATTTAATATGGTGTTAGACCCACTCGTTAAAAGAGTAACTCGGGATGGAAATACTTATGAGATCATTCCTGCTGCAGCAGAAAGCTGGGATATAAGTGAAGACGGACTTACTTATACCTTCCACATGAACAAAGATGCAAAGTGGAGTGATGGAACGAAAGTAACAGCAAATGACTTTGAATTTACTTTCCAGAAGATGGCAACTCCTTCCGTTGCAGCAACAAACGCATGGCTGTTTGACGGAGTTATCGAGAACTTCTCAGAAGCTCTTTATGATCAGGGAAAGAAACCGGAAGATATCGGTGTGCACGCCATTGATGAAGATACATTGGAAATCAAAATTATCCACCCGGCATCTTACTTCCTGGAACTGGTTTCTTCATCAGCTTATCCGGTAAACAAAGCAATGTATGAAGAGCTTGGAAGTGATTATGCAACATCTGAAACAAAGACTGTATTTAACGGACCATTCAAGATTGAAAGCTGGAGCCAGAATACAGAAATGGTAGTGGTAAGAAATGACCAATACTGGGGAGCTGACGATGTGAAGCTTGACAAGATCAATTGCAAGGTCATTCAGGAATCAGGTACTGCAGTTCAGTCTTACATCAACGGTGAGTTGGATGTGATCGGTACAACGGATGCAAACTGGGGAAAGACTATCGAAGAACAGGGAGAATCTGAATCATATCAGGTTCCGGATAGTTCACCGGAATTCTTCATGCTGAATGCAGCAAACGAATATCTGTGTAATGAAAAGATCAGACAGGCTTTAACTGTAGCTTATGACCGTCAGGAAATGATCGATACTCTTCGTAATGGAAAAGGCGTTCCGATTTATTCTATGATGCCAGATACTGTCCAGGTTGGAGAAAAAACTTACACAGAATTAGTTGGCGGAAAGAATCATTTCGTTCAGGAACTTCAGGAAGAAATCAAAGATCCGAAAGCTTTACTTATTGAAGGCTTAAAAGAACTTGGTAAAGATCCAGACCCGTCAAAGGTAACAATCCGTTATGCAAGCCGTGGTACATCTGAAGTATCTAAAAAGATTGCTGAATGGATGAAGCAGCAGTGGGAAAGCGTTCTTGGAATCAATGTCGAAATCGATATGATGGAATGGAACATCATGTGGGATAAGATTGACGCCGGTGATTACGATATCGCAACAGGCGGCTGGGGACCATACTACAATGAACCAAGTGCTCTTCTTCAGTTGTTCGATCCTGATAATGGATACTTCAACGCAGAAAAGACAGGATGGTCAGGAGAAGATCCTAAGAAATACCAGGAACTTTTAAATGAAGCAAAATTTGAAGTTGATGACCAGAAGAAGGCAGAGCTTTATCTGCAGGCAGAAGAACTGGTTGTTAAGTCAGGACTGATCGAACCTACTTATGTTGAAGAGGCACCTACATTTGTTAAGAAATATGTGAAGAACTACTTCGTTTCTACAGTTGGTCAGGTTGATTTCTCTCAGGTTTATATTGAAAAATAGTATATTGACTTACAGAGTAAACTAAATTGAAATGTCATAGAGGTTATAAAACCTCTATGGCACTTTAGGTTTAAAAAATAAAAGTAAATGGAGAAATGATTATGTATGTAATTAAAAATGGAACCATTCATACCGGAACGGGTGAAGTGCTTGAAAACTATGATATCTTAATCGAGGGGGAAAAGATTAAGAAAATCGAAAAGAATATCTGCGAAGCAGATGCAGAAATTATCGATGCAACAGGAAAACAGGTTTTCCCTGGTTTCATCGATCCACATTCTTCTATCGGAGCTATGGGGATTCCGACTCGTTACAGAGATAATGCAGAAACTACAAATGTAATTAATCCGGATCTGAGCGTGAAGTATGCCATCGATCCAGATGAAGTGAATGCACAGGAATTCTATAAATCAGGAATTACATCTGTTGGATTTTCACCGGATCACTGCAATGTGATCGGAGGACAGATCACAGTATGTAAGACAGCTCCGGATCATATGGCGAACCGTATTGTAAAAGAGCATGCAGCAATGAAAGGAAGTGTATGCTCAACCGTTAAGGATGTGTATGGTGCAAGTAACCAGATGCCGAAAACAAGAATGGGAATTTTCCATTTGCTCAAAGAAGCAATCAGAAAAGATGACCTTTTGAAGAAATATCAGATGCCATTTGTCATCGCTGCAGAAACTGCAGGTGAGATTCAGTGTCTTATGGAGCTTCTGAAAGATGAAGATATCCAGCTTACAATTGTAGATGGATTTGAATTCGGCGATGCGATCGAAGAACTGAAAGAAAAGAAAGTTGGAATTATCTTTGGTAATTTCAGCAATCTGTCACAGATTTCAAAACATGAAATCGACCTTTCCAGATTAAAAGAACTGGTAGAAAACGGAAACCGCATCGCATTTACAAACACATGCAAAGGTGCTTCTGAAGGTAGAGAAGTATTCATCTGGAGTGCGATCGAAGTATATCGTGCAGGAATCGATGCCGAGGATGTAGTAAAAATGATGACGATCCAGCCAGCCGAGATGCTTGGTGTTGCAGATCGGATCGGAAGTATCGAAGTTGGAAAAGATGCGGACATCACAATTTACAGTGATCATCCTGTAAAATCTTATGCGGCACATGTACAGTTTTGTATGATAAATGGAAAGGTGGTATTATCGTAATGCAGACATTAATCAAAAATGGTATTTTGTATACAATGACAGAGGATAAGGGCATCTTTCAGGGTGATATTCTCGTCGAAGGAACAAAGATCAAAGAAGTAGCAGAACATATCAGTGAAGACTGCTTAGAGGATGGAGATAAGCTCATTGAGGCAGAAGGATATTATGTTCTTCCGGGACTTATCGATGCACATTCTCACATCGGATTATTTGATTTCAATGTGGATCCGTGTGTAGACGATGCCAATGAGATGACAAATCCGGTTACTCTTTCTGTTGATGCACGTTTTGGAACAAATCCAAAAGCAAGAGAATTTAAAGTAGCTTATGAGCACGGAATAACAACCATGCTTCTGACACCTGGAAGCGGAAATGTATTCTGCGGACTTCCGTTTGCACTTAAAACTTATGGAAACAATGTGTTTGATATGACAATCAAATCACCATGTGCGGTGAAGATCGCACTTGGAGGAAATCCGAAAAATACATATGGTGATATGAAACGGCTTCCGATGACGAGAATGGGAATCGCTAAGGTTCTGGATGATACCTTTGCAAAAGCAAAGAAATACATGGAAGACAAAGAACAGAATAAAGAAGTGGAGTATGATCCGGATATGGAAGCTCTTTGCCTGGCTTTAAAAGGAGAAATTCCATGTAAGATCCACTGTACACAGTATGATATGCTCACAGCAATCGAGATTGCGAAAAAATACAACGTACACTTCTCATTAGAACATGCATGGGGAGCAACCGATTATCTGGATGAAATCGTGGAAAGCGGATGCGATATATGCTACGGACCGATTGCAACTTACCGTAGTCCTGGAGAACGTAGAAAAATCGATGTGGAAGCTGTAAAAATGCTGGATGACAGAGGGGTGAATGTGGCGATGATCACTGATTCACCGATTCTGAGTGAAGAATCCCTGTATCATCATGTGGGAGAAGCAGTGCGTGAAGGACTTGCACAGGAGAGAGCAGTAAGAACGGTTACGATCAATGCTGCAAAGGTGCTGGGTGTAGAAGACCGTCTGGGAAGCCTGGAAGAAGGAAAAGATGCAGATATTATTGTAATGAAAGGAAAACTCGGACTTGATACCGATGCAATGGTATACTATACGATGATTGAAGGTAAGATCGTATATCAGAAATAGAAACCAGATTGATAGATAAAAAAGAGAGATCAGTGAATTTCAAATATTCACTGATCTCTTTTTATTCTAATTAGATGATAGATTCTTACTGTCCATTGCCAGAATCTGAGCCACCGGTATTGCCGGAATCAGTGCCGCCACCGGTATTACCGGAATCGCCACCGGTATTACCAGAATCGCCACCGGTATTACCAGAATTGCCACTATTATTACCGGAATCTGTGCCGCCGCCAGTATTGCCGGAATCACCGCCGGTACCACCGGTAGTATCCCCATTAGTGCCGGTAGAGTTACCGGAGGAGTTTCCACCTGTTGTACTATTAGAATCGGATTTGTCATTCGAATTTTTTGTACTGTTTGTGGTAGTTGACTTGCTTGCATGTCCGGAACATGTCTCGGTCGGGACAGTATCCGGATCAAACCATTCGGTCTGTGACGGACAGCCGGAACCGGCAAGCTTACCGGAAATTGTACATACGCTCTTCTGAACGAGAGAACCTGGCATCTCGAAGTCTTTGTAGGTAAGTCCCAAAGCTTCATCGATCCGGTTCATGATCTTAGCCCAGATCTTGAAATGATAGTTCCAGCTTCCTTCAGACATTTCCTGGTTACCATCGTAACCCATCCAGATACCACAGGTATAATACGGTGTAAATCCTTCGAACCAGAAGTCACGGTTGTCGGAGGTTGTACCGGATTTACCGGATGCAGGCATATTATTGAGCTGTGCATCGGTTGCAGTACCCTTTGTGACAACATCCTGCATGGCGTTGGTAAGAAGTGCCGCAGTTGTATCTTTGATCACAGTGTGGCTTTCCGGATTGGAGTTGTCGATCAGGACATTACCATCATGATCCAATACCTTTGTGTACAGGGATGGTTTGTTATATACACCGCCGTTTGCAATGGATGCATAGGCTGCTGTCAGTTCATAGTTGTAAACACCATGGGAAATACCACCAAGAGCAAGAGACTCTACAGCATCGTCTTCGGTAAGTGTGGAAAGACCAAATTTCTCGCAGTATTCAAAACCAAGATTGATACCAATCTTATTCAATGTCTTTACCGCAATGATGTTCATGGACTGTTCGATCGCCTGACGGTATGTTACGGTACCTTTATAGTAATCGCCCCACCAGTTATGAACCTGATGATGTTCCAGGTCGTGCTGATAGTAGTATTCTTCATCAACTTCGGTGGTAGCAAGTGTAAGATCTGCGCTGTCCAATGCCGGAGCGTATACGGCAAGAATCTTGAATGTAGAACCTGCGTTACGGGTAGAACCCTTGTATGCGCGGTTCAGTCCACGGTTGGTTGTTTTTTGTCCACGGCCACCGACAAGAGCTTTGATCTGCCCTGTTTTCTGATCGATGATGGTAAGTGAAGTCTGCGGCTGTGGAGAGAGGTTGACGTACTCATCATAGGTCTCGCCATCCTGGAGAAGACTGTTACGGAATGCGTCAATTCTTTCCTGTGCAGCTTCCTGTGATCCGAAGAGAAGTCCTTCATCATCACCGTACTGATCTGCCCCGAATTGTTTCAGGTGTCCGGCACTGTAGTTATCTACCGAGCCATCAGTATGATAGACTGTGAGGGCATAATCAACACCCCAGTCAATATTGGCCGGATAATTGTTGTCATCATTCAATTCTTCATCACAGATGTTCTGCATCGTAAGATTCTGAGTTGAATAAATGGTGAGACCACCGCTGTACAGTGCGTTCTCTGCCTGTGTCTGGGAATATCCAAGTCCGTCTTCTGAGGTGAGATCTTCGATCAGCTGCTCAGACAGGGCATCAACAAAATAAGAGTTGACGGTGTTGGTCTCTTCGATCCGTGTATTTACGTTCTGAATTCTGGAATATACGTCATCTGCCAGTGCTTCATCATGGGCAGCCTGGTCGATCCAGCCCTGATCGAGCATATTATCCAGAACTTTTTTGCGGCGGGTTGCGTTGTCTTCCGGATTGGTGATCGGATTGTATCTTCCCGGATTCTGTGTGATTGCAGCGATGGTTGCAGATTCGGAAAGGTTAAGTTCATTGACATCCTTATTAAAATATCTCTGTGCGGCTGACTGTACTCCCAGACAGTCCTGACCAAGGTTGATCGTGTTCAGGTAGCTTTCAAGGATTGAATCTTTATCAAGCTGCTTTTCAACCTGAATTGCGAGATACTGTTCCTGGATCTTACGTTCCAGCTTTTCTTCAAAAGTGCTTTCATTTACAAAGTCAGGGAAGACATTGTTCTTGATCAGCTGCTGGGTAATGGTACTGGCTCCTTCAGAGAAGTTGCCACCATGAGTGATACCAACAACAAAAGCACGGATAATACCTTGGATATCAACACCGTTATGCTTGTAAAAACGGGAGTCTTCGATTGCGACGAATGCATGCTGCAGATCCTCCGGGATCTGATCAATCGTCTTATATACACGGTTGGCACCTGCACCGGTGAATTCGGCTATTGTTGTCGTGCCGTCATCTGCAAGTGCGGTGGACGTATAACCCTGTGGTTTGATGCTGTCAGCTGTAATCTCAGGTGCATTATCAATCACATGCCTGATGATAAAGCCACCTCCGATCGCTGCGAGGATACAGCAGACAAAGATACATAATAGAAAACCTTTAAAAAGGCGAACGCCCAGTTTCTTTTTGTGCATATTCTTTTTCGATGTTATGCGTTTTTGTTTTTTAGAAGCTTTTCGCTTTCCATAATTCATGAATGCTTCCTCCTTCATATTGCAATATTATATCAAACTTGATAATTTAAATAAAGGAAAACTTGAAAACTTCAATGTTCCATTTTACAAAATTAAGAAAAATTTCGGAAATATAGGGAAATTGTAACATTTTTGTAATTTTCTTGCATCTGAAGAAATAGATTTGTATACTGGAAATAGTGAAAATATAAGGAAAATGAAGGGAAAAACGCAGACATGCAGGAAGAATACAAAACAGTATACCGGGGAGGAGAAGGGGAAATTGTTGAAAAGAAATCCCGTTTTATCGCAACGGTAAGACCGGTACACTCAGAAGAAGAAGTACTGGCATTTATAGAAGAAGTGAAGAAAAAATACTGGGACGCAAGACATAACTGTTTTGCTTATGTGATCGGTGTAACAAATCCAACTCTGAGATGTAGTGATGACGGGGAACCTGCAGGTACAGCAGGAAAACCGATGCTGGATGTGCTTACAGGGGAAGATCTTCACGATACGGCGGTTGTTGTGACCAGGTATTTTGGCGGGACGCTTCTGGGAACAGGTGGTCTGGTGCGGGCTTATCAGGGAGCAGTAAAGGAAGGTCTTCAGGCAAGTACTGTGATCACAAAGCGCCTGGGTTACCGGTATGAGATTGGAACGGATTATACCGGACTTGGGAAGATCCAGTATATCCTCGGACAACGGCAGATCAGTGTGCAGGATACACAGTATACGGATAAAGTGCTGATGAAAGTGATTCTGCCTTATGATCAGGAGCAATGTGTGGTTTCCGAGATTACAGAGGGAACAAATGGACAGGCTGTGATCGAAAAAGGAGACAGCTGCTATTTTGCGGAGGATGGAAAAGAAATCCTGGTTTTTGAGGAATAGAACAGGAAAAAGAACCCCTATACAGAACGGAGAATCCGTTCTGTATAGGGGTTTTAATGTCTTAGTATACAGGAGGAACTGCAGACAGCAGGTTCTCTGTATGAGTTTATTGGTTTACTGGAATTCCGGTTCGATCAGACCGTAGGTTCCATTCTTTCTCTTATATACAACATTGACTTCGTCTGTCTCAGCATTGCTGAATACGTAGAAGTTATGTCCGAGAAGTTCCATCTGAATGCAGGCATCCTCCGGGAACATTGGTTTGATGCCGAAACGTTTGGTACGGACGATCTCAATCTCGTCTGACTCTGCTGCCGAAGTATCGGATTCAATAAATTCCTGACGGAAATCATGTCCGCCCTGCTGTTTTGCAATCAGTTTGGTTTTATACTTTCTGAGCTGACGCTCGATAATTTCTTCTACGAGATCAATGGATACATACATATCGCTGCTTTCCTGCTCGGAACGGATAATGTTTCCTTTTACAGGGATCGTAACTTCGATTTTCTGACGTTCTTTTTCTACACTGAGTGTAACGATAATGTCAGTTTCAGGAGTAAAATACTTTTCCAGTTTTCCTAATTTCTGTTCTACAGCCTGTCTGAGACCAGGTGTGATGTCAATGTTTCTTCCGCTAATGATAAAATTCATACAGCTCAACTCCTTTTTTCTCATATTTCTCATAGTATGTACGGAGATAAGTGCATCTATAAGAGCTTGACCGGCAGGATGTATAGATAGTTTTTATATCCTTCCGACTATAGCTACATTATACTCTATCATAGGGGAGAGATGCAATGGTAAATGCAAAAAAATTATTAAAATTCTGTAAAGAAAACTGAATTATCAGAAAATTCTGTCAATGTATGGAGCGGATTACTTCGATACGACTGATCTTTCCATTATGCATTTTGGCAACGCGCAGACCAAAATTATCGAAGAATGTACTTGCACCCACACCAATTTCTGTTTTTTCCTGTTCAAATCTTTTAGTGATCACGTCATATAAGGTTTGTTCATCTTCATATGGAATATGGACGTGCAGGATGCTGTTTACAATCCGTGCTTTTGTAGTAGCACGGAAAATGATTTTTTCAGATTCATCAAATTCAATAAAAAGGAATTTTCTGGTTGCAAATAAAAGTGCGATGGAGATCACACCGATCAGGCTGGATACCGGATTATTATGTGCCATGATCACCTGTCTGGCGATGGCAAATAACAGCACCTCAAACACAGTGGAAGGCTTGTGCTGATAAAGCATACGGATCAGCTCGACACCAATGATCAGATTGAAACAGGTTTCTACCAGGTCTTCGTAATTTGGATAAATATTCAGATCCGGAACATTTGGCATGGACAGGATCAGCTGGACAAGCAGAATGATGATTCCGGCAGCCAGAACGAATGAAATGATAAATTCCAGAAGTACGGTCAGCTTATGGAGTGCTGCGTTTAAGTATTTTTTCATAAAAAATCCCCCTTGTTCGTTGTATACAAAGATTGTAACGGATACAAGGGGGAAGTGTAAAGAAAAATCTATAGTTTTTTACTGGAAATTGCTTCTCTTACGGAGTTTCGGATCCAGAATCTTTTTACGGATACGCAGGCTCTTCGGTGTGACTTCCAGAAGTTCATCGGTATCGATGAAATCAAGTGCTTCTTCCAGACTGAGGATTCTCGGCGGAGTAAGCTTTAAGGCTTCATCAGCACTTGAAGAACGGGTATTGGTAAGGTGTTTGGTCTTACATACATTCAGTTCGATATCATCTGTCTTCGCATTCTGACCGATTACCATACCGGAGTAAACCTTTTCACCAGGTCCGATGAAGAGTGTTCCACGATCCTGTGCGTTGAACAGACCGTAAGCTACAGCTTCACCTGTCTCGAAGGCGATCAGGGATCCCTGGCTTCTGTACTGGATATCTCCTTTATACGGAGCGTAGCAGTCAAAGGCTGTGTTCATGATACCGTTACCTTTTGTATCGGTCAGGAATTCTCCACGATAACCGATCAGACCTCTTGACGGGATGGAGAATTCAAGACGGGTGTATCCGCCATTAGACATTCCCATGTTGCGGAGTTCGCCTTTTCTCTGGCTTAATTTATCAATAACTGTACCTGTAAATTCATCCGGTACATCAATGTATACGGTTTCCATTGGCTCGAGCTGCTTGCCGTTTTCGTCTTTTTTGTAAAGAACTTCGGCTTTGCTGACTGCGAATTCATAACCTTCACGACGCATGTTTTCAACGAGGACGGAAAGATGAAGCTCTCCACGTCCGGATACCTTGAAGCTGTCTGTGTTGTCTGTCTCTTCAACACGAAGGCTGACGTCTGTATTCAGTTCACGGAACAGACGGTCACGGAGGTGACGGGAAGTGACGAATTTACCCTCCTGTCCTGCAAACGGACTGTCGTTGACAACGAACTGCATTGCGATCGTAGGCTCGGAAATCTTCTGGAATTCGATCGGAACCGGATTGTCCGGCGAACAGATCGTATCACCGATGGAAATATCTGCAATACCGGAGATTGCAACGATAGAACCGATGCCTGCTTCTTTTACTTCTACTTTATTCAGACCGTCAAATTCATATAATTTGCTGATCTTTACTTTTTTCTGTTTGTCCGGATCATGATGGTTTACAACAACTACATCCTGGTTGACAGAAATCGTTCCGTTATCGACTTTTCCAACACCGATACGGCCAACGTATTCATTGTAATCGATGGTACTGATCAGCATCTGTGTACCTGCATCAGGATCTCCTTCCGGAGCCGGGATGTAATCCAGGATGGTCTCAAACAGAGGAACCATGTCTTTCGGTTCATCGTCGATATTGTAAGTTGCATATCCGTCTCTTGCAGAAGCAAAAAGGAACGGGCAGTCAAGCTGTTCGTCAGATGCGCCCAGATCGATGAGAAGTTCAAGAACTTCATCGATAACTTCATCCGGACGTGCTTCCGGACGGTCGATCTTGTTGATACATACGATAACCGGGAGCTTCAGTGCAAGAGCTTTTTTCAAAACGAATTTGGTCTGTGGCATGGCACCTTCAAAAGCGTCAACCAGAAGAACCACTCCATTGACCATCTTAAGGACACGTTCTACTTCTCCACCGAAATCGGCATGTCCAGGAGTGTCAATGATATTGATCTTTGTATTTTTATAAACAACTGCAGTGTTTTTGGAAAGAATGGTAATTCCACGTTCACGTTCGATATCGTTGGAATCCATTACTCGTTCGGCTACTTCCTGATTTTCACGGAAAACACCGCTCTGTTTTAAAAGTTCATCTACTAATGTTGTTTTACCATGGTCAACATGGGCGATGATAGCGATATTTCTAATGTCTTCACGTTTTGTCTTCATATTCTCAAAACCCTTCTTATTACCTATTTAAAGTTACAACCCGTATAGTTTATCACATTTTGAAAAATTTACAAGTAGAAAGAAAAAAATTTGACTTTCTGCAAAAAAAGAGTTTACTTTTTGTTCTAAAAACTGGAAAAGCTTCATAGATTAGATAGTGATCAAGAGTAAGAACGCGGTAAAATACGCCTGCGAAGAGGAAGGAGATTTACATTATTATGTCAGATAAGATTATTGAAAATAACCAGGTAACGATCATGGGAAAGGTAGCAACTGAATTTTCATTCAGCCATGAGGTCTTCGGAGAAGGCTTTTATATGGTAGAGGTAGAAGTGAAAAGACTGAGCAATTCAGAAGACCGTATTCCGCTGATGATCTCAGAGAGACTGATCGATGTGACACAGGATTATACCGGAGAGTATATTATGGTGCACGGGCAGTTCCGCTCTTACAACCGGCATGAAGAGCAGAAAAACCGTCTGGTATTATCCGTGTTTGTACGGGAGATTTCCTTTATGGAAGAAGAACCTGACGGGACAAAGACCAACAGTATCTGGCTGGATGGCTATATCTGCAAGGAACCGATCTACCGAAAGACACCGCTTGGAAGGGAAATCGCAGATCTTTTGCTTGCGGTTAACCGCCCGTATGGAAAATCTGATTATATTCCATGCATCTGCTGGGGGAGAAATGCAAGATATGCCTCCGGCTTTGAAGTGGGAGAGCATGTACAGCTTTTGGGAAGGATCCAGAGCAGGGAATATGTAAAACGGATCTCAGATACCGAGACAGAAAAGAGGATTGCCTATGAAGTTTCGGTCAGTAAGCTGGAAAAGACTCTGATTGACAGTGCCTGTATTTAATGCTAAACTTAATTTGATTGTTTAGTATCATAAAGCAACATGTCAGGAGGAATATTATGGCTATATTTACAGGATCAGGAGTGGCACTTGTAACGCCGTTTCATGAAGACGAGAGTATAAATTATGACAAACTGGATGAAATGCTGGACTACCATTGTACACATGGAACCGACAGTATTATCATCTGCGGAACAACAGGTGAATCCTCTACTTTATCAGAAGAAGAGCACATGGAATGCATCAAATTTGCAATCGAGCGTGTCAAGGGAAGAATCCCGGTGATCGCAGGTACCGGTTCCAACAGTACCTACACAACGATCCAGATGTCAAAAGAGGCAGTAGAAGACGGTGCAGACGGACTGCTGCTTGTAACACCATATTATAACAAATGTACACAGGACGGACTGATCGCACATTATACCGCTGTTGCAAAAGAAGCAAAAGCACCAATCATCCTTTACAGTGTGGCGAGCCGTACCGGTGTGAATATTGCTCCGGAGACAGTTGCAGCTTTACATAAAAATATAGAGAATATTGTTGCGGTAAAAGAAGCATCAGGCAATATTTCCCAGATTTCAAAGATCATGCAGCTGACAGATGGCAAGATCGATCTGTATTCAGGCAATGATGACCAGATCGTACCGCTCCTTTCTGTTGGAGGAAAGGGTGTCATCTCAGTTCTTGCGAACGTGGCTCCGCAGTATACACATGACATCTGTGCAAAGTTCTTTGAAGGAGATGTCAAGGGAAGCTGTAAGATGCAGCTGGATGCGATTCCGCTGATCGAGAAGTTATTCTGTGAAGTGAATCCGATTCCGGTTAAAAAGGCTTTAAATCTGATGGGATGGCAGGCAGGTCCTCTGCGTATGCCTTTGACAGAGATGACAGAAGCACATACAGCACAGCTTGCAAAAGAACTGGAAGCATTTGGAATTAAACTGGCATAATAAAGGGTCAGATTATAGAGAAAAGGGACTGACTGGAGTATCCATCAGTTCCTTTTGTGCTATACAGGAATTTGTGAAAAGATACACAAGAAAATGGAGATAACAAGGAGGAATACAAAATGGTTAAGGCAATTATGCATGGATGTAACGGAAAAATGGGACAGGTGATCTCGGAACTTGTAAAGGAAGATGATGTGATCGAAATCGTGGCAGGTATTGATAAATTCACCGGAATCGAGAATCCGTACCCGGTATTTACAAGCCTTGCAGAGTGTGATGTGCAGGCAGATGTTGTGATTGATTTCTCAAACGCAGCAGCAGTTGATGAGCTTCTGGATGTATGTGTGGAGAAAACTCTTCCTGTTGTTCTTTGCACAACAGGACTTTCTGAGGAACAGCTTGCAAAGGTGAAAGAAGCAGGAGAAAAAGTTGCGGTTCTCCGTTCTGCAAACATGTCACTGGGAGTCAATCTTCTGATGAAGCTTTTAAAGGATGCAGCAAAGGTTCTTGCTCCGGCAGGCTTTGATATTGAAATTGTAGAAAAACATCATAATCAGAAAGTTGATGCTCCAAGTGGAACAGCGATCGCACTTGCAGATTCGATTAATGAAGCGATGGCTGACCAGTATGTATACAATTATGACCGCAGTCATGAACGAAAAAAACGTGAGAAAAACGAAATCGGGATCGTTGCAGTACGTGGAGGTACGATCGTTGGACAGCATGACGTCATCTTTGCGGGGGCAGATGAAGTGATCGAATTCCACCACACTGCATATTCAAAAGCAATTTTTGGAAAAGGTGCAGTTGAAGCTGCCAAATTCCTGGCTGGAAAACCGGCAGGAATGTACGATATGAGTGATGTGATCGGACTGTAAGCAGAAAAAGCTTTTATACAAGAGGGAGGAAGTTATGAAAGCATTAGAGGAGAAATATCTGGAAGGGCTGTCGGAATTATTTCCATCAATCGCAGCTGCGTCCACAGAAATTATTAACTTACAGGCAATCGTGAATCTTCCAAAAGGAACGGAACATTTTCTGACGGATATTCACGGAGAATATGAAGCGTTTGCACATGTGCTGAAGAACGGATCGGGTTCGGTAAAGCGCAAGGTCGATGATGTATTTGCAAACACAATGAGCAGCCGGGACAAGCAGACACTGGCAACCTTGATCTACTATCCGCGGGAGAAGATGGAGCGGATCCGGGAAGAAGAACAGAATATGGATGACTGGTACAAGATCATGCTGTACCGTCTGATCGAGGTAGCAAAACGTTCGGCGAGCAAATATACCAGATCGAAGGTCAGAAAAGCACTCCCGAAGGATTTTGCATATGTGATCGAGGAACTGATCACAGAAAAGTCAGGAATGACAGATAAGGAATCATATTATAATTCGATCATCAGTACAATTATCCAGATCGGAAGAGCGGAGGAATTTATTGTAGCCTTGTGTGAACTGATCCAGCGTCTGGTTGTGGATCACCTGCATATTGTCGGTGATATTTACGACAGAGGTCCGGGACCGCATCTGATTATGGACAAGCTGATGGAGTATCATTCGGTGGACATCCAGTGGGGGAATCATGATATCCTGTGGATGGGAGCGGCAGCGGGGCAGAAATGCTGTATTGCGAATGTAATCCGTATCTGTGCCCGCTATGGGAATCTGGATATTCTGGAGGATGGATATGGGATCAATCTGCTTCCGCTTGCAACTTTCGCATGGAAACAGTATGCAAAAGATCCCTGTGAATGCTTTTTATTAAAAGGGCAGGACAATTGCAAACCACAGGAGCTGGAACTGAATATGAAAATGCACAAGGCAATTTCTGTTATCCAGTTCAAAGTAGAAGGACAGGCAGCAGAGCTTTATCCGGAATTTGGTTTCCAGAGAAGAAACTTTCTGGATAAGATCAACTACGAGGAAGGGACTATAACGATAGGCGGAAAAATCTATCAGCTTCTGGATGATTATTTTCCGACCATAGATCCGAAGAATCCATATCAGCTTTCAGCTGAAGAAGAAGAGATCATGAACCGCCTGGTGAAAGCGTTCCAGAGCTGTGAAAAATTGCAGAGGCATATGCGTTTCCTTTTGAACAAAGGAAGTCTTTACAAGATTTATAATTCCAATTTGCTGTATCACGGCTGTGTTCCACTGAATGATGACGGATCACTCAGAAAGGTAAAGATATACGGTAAAAGCTATCAGGGAAGGACACTTTATGATGTGATGGAGTCCTATGTGAGAAAAGGATTTTTTGCGGTAGATCCGGATGAAAAGAAAAAAGGGCGTGACCTGATGTGGTATATCTGGCAGGGTGCGAATTCTCCTCTTTTCGGCAAAGATAAAATGGCGACCTTTGAGCGTTATTTCCTTGCAGAAAAGGAGCTGTGGAAAGAGAAAAAGAATGCGTATTATCTTCTTCTTGAAGATGAAAATGTGATGAACGGAATTCTGGATGAATTTGGCCTGGACAGAGAAATTTCCCATATCATCAACGGACATGTTCCGGTGAAAACGAAAAATGGAGAGAATCCGGTCAAATGTGGTGGAAAAGTGCTTGTTATTGATGGCGGATTTTCAAAAGCGTACCAGAAAGAAACCGGAATTGCAGGATACACGCTGATCTATAATTCCTATGGACTGATCCTTGCGGCGCATGATCCGTTTGAATCGACGGAGGCAGCTATTGAAAAAGAAAGAGATATCCATTCGGACAGTGTGATCGTAAAACGGACACTCGAACGCAAGACGGTAGGAGATACTGATGTTGGAAAAGTACTGAAGGAACGGATCGCGGATCTGGAGGCATTGCTGGACGCTTACAGAAGTGGTCAGATCATCGAAAAAGTGTAACTGTTCAGAGCCAAGCAAAATTTCATAAAACAGGTGTAAAATGCTTGCATTTTTAAGACTGTTTTTGAAATTTTATTTGGCGGATACGCCACACCGACGAAATGCGTAGCATTTTGGAGGTTGGCTCTGAACAGTTACGAAAAAAATTAAAAATAAGTATAAAAATCCTTTTTCTGCGGATAGTAATAGTACAAGTATTTTACAGAAAAAGGAGAATTACAACATGCAATATCTAAGAAGAATGGTTCTGGTTTTTACCTGTGTGATGCTGATGGGAGGAATTACGGCGTGTGGAAATGGTGATAACGCTGCAAATCCGGATACGAATACCGGTGGGACGAATCAGAATGGAACGGTAAATGATGTCACAAACGATATCGGAGATGGCGTTGAGGATGCAGTAGATGATGTGAAAGACGGAGTCGATGATATGACCAGAAACAGGACAGAGGACCGGAATGTAAATGATAATCATACAATAGATGGTCAGGAATAGGGAAAAGGCAAGACTTTGCGGAAAAGTCTTGCCTTTTTACAGACAAAAGGTAGTAAAATGTCCGTGAGTGTGATACAATATGACGGTATGCAAAGACGAGATCAACAGAAAAAGCGGAGGACTTCATGAAATTTCGACCATGTATAGATATTCATAACGGTGCAGTCAAGCAGATTGTGGGTGGTAGCCTGAAAGATGCGGGAAATGCAGCGGTAGAAAATTACATATCCAGACAGGATGCAGATTATTATGCGACAATGTATAAGAAAGATGGACTTACCGGAGGACACATTATTTTGCTGAATCCGCCGGCATCGGAATACTATGATGCGACAAAGGCACAGGCACTGAAAGCACTACATGCCTATCCGGGCGGAATGCAGATCGGCGGAGGAATTACTGCAGAAAATGCTGCAGAGTATCTGGAGGAAGGGGCAAGTCATGTGATCGTTACATCCTATGTATTTCAGAATGGACAGGTGCGGTATGACCGGCTGGACCGGCTGAAAAAAGCAGTAGGGAAAGAGCATCTGGTACTGGATCTCAGCTGCCGGAGGCGCGAGAACAGTTATTATATTGTAACCAACAGATGGCAGACATTTACTGAGCTCAGACTGATACCGGAGGTCCTGGAAGAGCTGTCCGGATGGTGTGATGAATTTCTGGTTCACGGGGTTGATGTAGAAGGAAAAGCATCTGGTACAGAGGAGGATCTGGTCAGAATGCTTGCGGCGTGGGACGGACTTCCGATCACCTATGCCGGTGGAATTGGAAGCATGGAGGATCTGCGGGAGTTTGCACGGATCAGCGGGGAAAAGCTGGACTATACGATCGGCAGTGCACTGGATCTTTTTGGCGGTAAGATTCCGTATGCCGAGCTGACAGAACCGGTGAAATAAACTGATTGAAGAATAAAAGAAATGGTGCTACAATGGATACTGTCTATCTATAGCGGAAAAAAGCAAAACACTTCAGACAGAAGTGATAAGCAAGGAATATAAGGAGCTTAATAAAATGGGAATTATTGAAAAGATATTTGGAACGCACAGCGAACATGAATTGAAGCGAATCTACCCGATCGTGGATCATATTGATGCGCTGGAGCCGGAGATGCAGAAGCTCTCCGATGAGGAATTGAAAGAAAAGACGAAAGAATTCAAGGAGAGACTTGCAAAAGGAGAGACACTGGACGATCTTCTTCCGGAAGCGTTTGCTGTTGTAAGAGAGGCAGCTGTCCGTGTACTTGGAATGCGCCACTACCGTGTACAGATGATCGGTGGTATCATCCTGCATCAGGGCCGTATTGCCGAGATGAAGACCGGTGAAGGTAAAACACTTGTATCTACACTGCCGGCATACTTAAATGCACTGACCGGAGAAGGGGTGCATATTGTAACAGTCAACGACTATCTGGCAAAGCGTGATGCTGAGTGGATGGGAAAGGTTCATGAATTCCTGGGACTGACTGTTGGAGTTGTTCTGAACCAGATGGATAATGATGAACGACGTGCAGCGTATAATTGCGATATCACTTATGTGACGAATAATGAACTTGGTTTCGATTACCTCCGTGATAACATGGTTATCTATAAAGAACAGCTGGTACAGCGCGGTATGAAATATGCACTTATCGATGAGGTTGACTCAGTTCTGATCGATGAAGCGAGAACACCGCTTATCATTTCCGGACAGAGCGGAAAGTCAACCAGACTTTACGAAGCATGTGATGTTCTGGCAAGACAGCTGGAGAGAGGTGAAGCAAGTGGGGAATTCTCTAAGATGAATGCCATTATGGGAGAAGAGATCGAAGAGACCGGAGACTTCATTGTCAATGAAAAAGAAAAGAATATCAACCTGACCGAAGAGGGTGTGAAGAAGGTTGAGAAGTTCTTCCATATTGAGAACCTTGCTGACCCGGAGAACCTGGAGATCCAGCACAACATCATTCTGGCACTGCGTGCACATAATCTGATGTTCCGTGACCAGGATTATGTAGTAAAAGATGATGAGGTCCTGATTGTTGATGAATTTACCGGACGTATCATGCCGGGACGCCGTTATTCTGACGGACTTCATCAGGCAATCGAAGCAAAAGAGCATGTAAAGGTCAAGAGAGAAAGCAAGACTCTGGCTACCATTACATTTCAGAATTTGTTTAATAAATATGAGAAGAAATCCGGTATGACAGGTACAGCCCTCACAGAGGAACAGGAGTTCCGTGATATTTACGGAATGGACGTTATTGAGATTCCGACGAATGTTCCGGTACAGAGAATTGACCTGGAGGATGCCGTTTATAAATCAAAGAAAGAGAAATTTAACGCAGTTATTGATGCAATCTGTGAAGCGCATGAAAAAGAACAGCCGGTTCTGGTTGGTACGATCACGATCGAAACTTCCGAGCTCCTCAGTAAGATGCTCAGTAAACGCGGCGTAAAACATAATGTACTGAATGCCAAGTTCCATGAATTGGAGGCTGAGATCGTTGCACAGGCAGGACAGCATGGGGCTGTTACGATCGCAACCAACATGGCAGGCCGTGGTACGGATATCAAGCTTGATGAAGAATCAAGAGCAGCCGGCGGACTGAAGATCATCGGTACAGAACGTCATGAGTCCCGTCGTATTGACAACCAGTTGCGTGGACGTGCCGGACGTCAGGGCGATCCGGGAGAATCCAGATTCTATATTTCTCTGGAGGATGACCTGATGCGTCTGTTCGGTTCCGAGAGACTGATGGATGTATTTACCAAGCTTGGAGTAGAAGAAGGAGAACAGATCGAGCACAAGATGCTTTCAAGTGCGATTGAGAAGGCTCAGAAGAAGATTGAGAGCAATAACTTTGGTATTCGTAAGAACCTGCTTGAATATGACCAGGTAATGAACGAACAGAGAGAGATCATCTACGATGAAAGACGCAGAGTCCTTGACGGTGAGAATATGAGAGATTCTATCTTCCATATGATCACAGACTTTGTGGAAAATACTGTCGATGCCAATCTTTCTGAGGAACAGGATTTTGAAGAATGGGATCTTGGAGCAATGAACCGTGATCTTCTGGATGTGATTCCAACGCTTCCGCCGGTTACGGAGGAGGATGCAAAGGATAAAGAGCCAAAAGAGATCAAGCATCTCCTGAAAGAACGTGCTGCAAAAGCATACGAAGAAAAAGAAGCACAGTTCCCGGAAGCAGAGCATCTGCGTGAGGTGGAGCGTGTGTTCCTTCTGCGTGTGATCGATGCAAAATGGATGGATCACATTGATGATATGGATCAGTTACGTCAGGGAATCGGTCTGCAGGCTTACGGACAGAGAGATCCGTTGGTTGAATACAAGATGATCGGATATGATATGTTCGGTGAAATGACACGTGCAATCGAAGTGGATACAGTCAGACTTCTCTTCCATGTCAATGTAGAACAGAAGGTTGAAAGAGAACAGGTTGCAAAGGTAACCGGTACCAATAAAGATGACAGCGTTGCGAAGGGACCAAAGGTACGTGCCGAGAAAAAGATATATCCAAATGATCCATGCCCGTGTGGAAGCGGCAAGAAATACAAACAGTGCTGTGGAAGAAAATAAATACGACTGTTTGGATTTTTATATAATTTTATGAGATTTGAGGTGATACAGTGGTTGAATTAGACGGATTTAAGCAGACATTAAATGCGTATGAAGAACCCCTGAAGGAAATGAGGGATTCACTTTGACCTGGCAGGCAAAGAAAAACGGATTGAAGAGCTGGAAAGAAAGATAGAAGAACCGGGGTTCTGGGACAAGACAGAGCTTTCGCAGAGGATCATGAAAGAACTCCGGAAAATGCAGGACTGTGTGAAGGAGGTCCGGGATCTGGAAAGTTCATATGAAGATATCAATGCACTGATCGAACTTACGGAAGAGGAAGAAGACCGGGAGATGATCAAAGAGATCCAGCGTGAGATCGCTAAATTTGAAAAAGAATTTGAAGATCTCAGGATCCGGACGCTTCTTTCGGGAGAATATGATTCCTGCAATGCAATCGTGACACTGCATGCAGGAGCCGGAGGAACAGACAGCTGTGACTGGGCAAATATGCTGTATCGTATGTATACAAGATATGCACAGTCAAAAGGATTTCAGATAACCGTGCTGGACTATCAGGACGGAGATATTACCGGACTGAAAGGAATCACGTTTGAAGTAACGGGAGATAATGCATATGGCTATTTTCAGTCAGAAAAGGGAGTGCACCGTCTGGTGCGTATTTCTCCGTTCAATTCAGCAGGCAAGAGGCAGACATCTTTTGCATCCTGTGATGTGATACCGGATATTGAAGATGATATTGACATTGAGCTGAATGACGACGACCTGCGGATCGATACCTACCGTTCGAGCGGAGCCGGAGGACAGCATATCAACAAGACTTCGTCTGCGGTGCGAATCACGCATCTTCCGACAGGAATCGTAGTGCAGTGCCAGAATGAACGTTCGCAGCTTTTTAATAAGGACAAAGCGATGCAGATGTTGAAAGCCAAGCTGTATCTTTTGAAAAAGCAGGAGCAGGAAGAAAAGGTATCCGGTATCCGGGGGGAAGTTCAGGATATCAATTTTGGAAGCCAGATCCGATCCTATATTTTACATCCTTACAATCTGGTCAAGGATCACCGTACCGGTGAAGAGACCGGAAATGTAAGTGCAGTTCTGGATGGGGAGCTGGATCCATTTATCAATGCTTATCTGAAACAGAGGAGTAACAATGGATAATACAAAGTACTATGTGGTAAAGAAAAAAGCAGTGCCGGAGGTGCTCATAAAGGTTGTCGAGACAAAGAGACTGCTCGCAACCAGACGTGGAATGACTATTCAGGAAGCGACAGAAGAGATCGGTATCAGCAGAAGTTCTTTCTATAAATATAAGGATGATATTTTCCCATTTCACGAAAATGAAAAAGGAAGGACTGTTACGATGGTTATTCAGCTTGATGATACACCGGGGGTTATGGCAGAGCTTTTAAACGCGGTGGCAAGGTATCAGGCGAATATCCTGACTATTCACCAGAGTATTCCGATCAACGGGGTGGCAACACTGACACTCAGTGTGGAGGTGTTGCAGACAACGAAGAATCTGTCGGAGATGGTGGAAGAGATTGAACAGCATTCAGGTGTGCATTATTTGAAAATCGTAGGCAGGGAGTAGACAAAAAGATGAAGATTGCAGTATTGGGTTATGGTACCGTAGGTTCTGGTGTGGTAGAAGTTCTGGATGTAAATCAGAAGCTGATCGCGTCACGGGCAAAAGAAAAAATTGAAGTAAAATATGTGTTGGATCTGAGAAATTTCCCGGGAGATAAGATCCAGGAAAAGATTGTTCATGATTATGAGATTATCCTGAATGATCCGGAGATTGGAATTGTAGTAGAAGTGATGGGCGGTGTGGAACCGGCGAATACCTTTGTCAGAAAAGCACTGGAAGCAGGAAAAAGTGTTGTGACATCCAATAAGGCGTTGGTTGCCAAGCATGGATCCGCACTTCTTAAAACAGCACGGGAAAAGAATGTGAATTTCCTTTTTGAAGCAAGTGTGGGAGGGGGGATTCCAATCCTCCGGGCACTTGGATCATCCCTGACAGGTGATGAGATCGAAGAAATCGCAGGAATCCTGAACGGAACAACCAATTACATGATGACCAGGATGTTCTACGAGGGAGCGAACTATGAAGAGGTTCTCCGTGAAGCACAGAAGAATGGATTTGCAGAGGCAGATCCGACTGCTGATGTGGAAGGACAGGATGCATGCCGGAAGATCGCGATCCTTGCATCGATCATCTCAGGAAAATATGTGGATTTTGAAGAAATTTATACCGAAGGTATTACAAAGATCACAACAGAAGATATGCAGTATGCAAAGGCTCTGGGAATGAATATCAAACTTCTTGCTGAGTGTAAGCATGTGGACGGAACTCTTTATGCGGGAGTTGCACCGGTGCTTCTTCATGCAGAACATCCGCTTTACAGTGTGAATGGTGTATTTAATGCCGTATTTGTAAAGGGGAATATGCTGGGAGATGCGATGTTCTACGGAAGTGGGGCAGGAAAGCTTCCGACTGCAAGTGCGGTTGTGGCTGACATTGTGGCAGTTGTACAGAATCAGGGCAGAGATATCATGAATTTCTGGAGCGAAGAAAAGCTTACATTGGAAGACAGAAGCAAGACCAGCAAGAAGTTCCTGGTGCGAATCCGTGGAAATGAGGATGCGCTCAAAGAACGAATCGGCAATGATTTTGGTGAAGTAAGATTTGTAGAGGCAGCAGTCAATGGAGAATTCGGTTTTGTCACACCGGTGATGACCGAGGGAGAATATGAGGAAAAAGCAAAAGCTTATCCGGAAATTCTGCATATGATAAGAGTAGAAGAAGAAGTATAAAAATGCAGGAACTGTAGGAGGAAATTATGCTGGTAGTTAAGAAATTTGGCGGCAGTTCGGTTGCAGATAAAGAGAGGATCTTTAATGTGGCAAGACGCTGCGCAGAAGAGTATCAGATGGGGAATGATGTGATCGTTGTTCTCTCTGCAATGGGAGATACAACAGATGAACTGCTTGAGAAGGCAGCCGAGATCAATCCGTATCCATCAAAACGAGAACTTGATATGCTCCTTACCACGGGAGAGCAGGTATCTGTGGCACTGATGGCAATGGCACTTCAGTTTTTGAATGTTCCGGCAATCTCGCTGAATGCATTCCAGGTAAAGATGCATTCTACGGCGCGGAACGGAAATGCAAGATTTAAAAGAGTGGATACAGACCGTATCACCCACGAACTGGAGAACCGTAAGATCGTGATCGTAACCGGATTCCAGGGAGTCAACCATTATGGAGACTATACCACACTTGGAAGAGGTGGATCCGATACGACAGCTGTGGCACTTGCGGCTGCAATGCATGCAGACAAATGCGAGATTTATACAGACGTAGACGGTGTTTACACTGCAGACCCGAGAGTGGTACCGAATGCACGCAAAATCGAAGAGATCACCTACGATGAGATGCTGGAGCTTGCAACATCAGGGGCAAAGGTTTTACATAATCGTTCTGTAGAGATGGCGAAAAAATACGGGGTTGAGCTGGTTGTACGTTCCAGCCTGAACACAGAAGAAGGAACCCTGGTCAAGGAGGTAGCAAAGGTGGAAAAAATGTTAATTACCGGCGTTGCGGCAGATAAAAATACAGCGAGAATTTCAGTAATGGGTGTAGAAGACAAACCAGGTACTGCGTTTAAGATTTTCAATACACTTGCAAAGCATAATATTAACGTAGATATTATTCTTCAGTCAGTTGGACGTGACGGAACAAAAGACATTACGTTTACTGTATCACAGGATGATCTTAAAGAGGCAATGGAAGTTCTGGAAGCCAGAAAAGAAGCCCTTACGATCAAAGAGATGAATTATAACGAAAAAGTTGCAAAGGTATCGATCGTAGGAGCCGGAATGCTCAGCAATCCGGGCGTTGCTGCGACCATGTTTGAATCACTTAGCAATTCCAATATCAATATCAATATGATTTCTACATCAGAGATCCGTATCACGGTTCTGATCGATGAAAAAGATGCAGACCGTGCACTGGTTGCAATCCATGACGGATTTGGTCTGGAAGACTAATAAAAAGAATGTGGTCGCAAATGTACCGGATGGAGCATTTGCGGAAGAAAAAAGGATTGGGAAATTTCTCAATCCTTTTTCTGACTCAGTGTACTGTTATGATATTTGCTGGAAAAGGTGACATCCTCACCAAACCAATCCGGCGGGGTAAAGGAATTTGCCTCTTCTTCGGAAGAGAATTCGACTTCGGCAAGGAGAAGTGGGGCGAGATCACCGGCGAAGACATCAAGCTCGATCGTGAGATGATCTCCGTAAGGGATGCAGTAGCGTTCTTTTGTGATAATGCGCCCGTCTGCCTTTTCGCGCAGATGGCAGTAGGCTTCCTCGGTAAGAGGAAGATTATGTTCTTCATGAATCATCAGACCTTTGGATTTGTAGGTCAGGATGTAGTCATCAGCATCCCTGCGGACACGGACAACCGGTTCGGTGCATAGATAAGCCTGCTCAAGTGTGCGGTGCGGATAAGCTTCAAGGTGATCCGGAAGCTTATGAATCAGATATTTGCGTTCTATTTCCATGGGAAAGCCCTCCTTATATATTCATTAACAGTATAGCGGAGTTTTTCGGGGGAGACAAGGCAGAAAGTTGCCATTTTTGCAGGCTTCTGTTACAATGGGGAACATCAGGAAAAAGAAAGGATGGACAAGATTATGAGTGAAGTATGTGTATTTCTTGCAGATGGATTTGAAGAAATTGAAGGTCTTACGGTCGTTGATCTTTTAAGAAGAGCCGGGATCGAGACCAGAACCGTTTCCATCATGGGACAGGAAGAGATCCAGGGGGCACACGGAATTATAGTAAAAGCAGACAGCTTGTTTGAAAATACAGATTTTTCAGAGGTGAAGATGCTGGTGCTTCCGGGGGGGATGCCGGGAACAATCCATTTAAAAGAACACAAAGGTCTTGAAAAGCTGATCTTAAAACATAATGAAGAAAAAAAATATCTGGCTGCAATCTGTGCGGCACCGACCGTATTTGGCGGAATGGGAATCCTGAAAGGAAAGAAGGCAATCTGCTATCCGGGAATGGAAGAAGGACTTACCGGAGCGGAAGTTACCTGTCAGCCGGCAGTGACAGATGGACATATCACAACCAGCCGGGGACTTGGAACCGCGATCGATTTTGCACTTGCGCTGATCAGCGAGCTGCGGGATAAAGAAAGCGCAGATACCATTTCAAAGCAGGTAGTCTATGAACGGTAGTTTCTGGAAAAAGAGAAAAGCAGGCAGTGTGTTTCTGGCAGTGTTGCTTTTGACTACACTGCTTGCCGGATGTGGGATCAATGAAGGAAAGGCGGAAAAATATGTGCAGGCGAACCTGGATCTGACTTTTCAGGGACAAACCCAGGAAGCAAAAGAAATCCTCGGAGCATCAGACAGTGATCTGAAAAAGGTCTATGAGAACGGGATCAATGCTTTTGTCCAGGACTGTCTGCTAAATGGTGTGGAGACGGAAAATGACTTTTCTGAGACATATGGTGTATTGATCAAAGAGATCTTTAGTTCTGTCCGTTATCAGGTAAGTGGTGTAAAAAAGACAGGGAGTAAGACCTGTGAGGTGACGGTAAAGTACCAGCCGGTGGATGTATTTACCCGCTTCATGCCGAAGCTGAAGGAAGAGTCCGAGAAGATCCAGGCAGACAAAGATGCAGGAAAGTACAGCGGAACAGATGAAGAAATCAAAGAGGCAATGGTGTTGGATTACATGACCGGTGCATACAGCCTTTTAAGAAGTTCTTATCTTGATATGCAGTATGGAGAGAAGCAGGAATATACCTTTACCGTGACGCAAAAAGGGCGGAATACCTGGTCGATCGGTGATGAGGAATTAAATGGCTTTATAGAACGAATTTTAGAGCTTGATAAACTGTAGAAGTTGTGCTATACTTGTAAAATGATTGTAATGTAGATAAGTCTGTCGACTTTTTGCATATGTAAATTTAGGAGGAAATGGTAATGAGTTTACAAGTTGAACAGTTAGAACACAATATGGCGAAACTCACAATCGAAGTTTCAGCAGAAGAATTAGAAGGAGCACTTCAGAAAGCATACCAGAAACAGAAAAGCAGAATTAATGTTCCTGGATTCCGTAAAGGAAAAGTTCCGCGCCAGCTCATCGAAAAGATGTACGGACCGGAAATCTTCTATGATGATGCAGCAAACGCTCTGATTCCGGAAGCATATTCAAAAGCATACGATGAAAGCGGACTTGAGATCGTATCTCAGCCGAAGATCGATGTAACACAGATCGAAAAAGGAAAACCGTTCATCTTCACAGCTGAAGTAGCTACAAAGCCGGAAGTAGAACTTGGCGAATACAAAGGAATCGAAGTTCCGAAATATTCTAACCGCGTAACACAGAAAGAAATCGACGCTAAGCTTGAGGAAGAACAGCTTAAGAACGCAAGAACAATCACAGTAGAAGGACGTCCGGTACAGGATAAAGACGAAGTTGTCCTTGATTTTGAAGGATTTGTAGACGGAGAAGCTTTTGAAGGTGGAAAAGGAGAAAACTATCCGCTGACAATCGGTTCAGGATCTTTCATTCCAGGATTTGAAGAACAGCTGATCGGTGCAGAACCAGAAAAAGAAGTTGAAGTTAAGGTTACATTCCCGGAAGATTACCATGCAGAAGACCTCAAAGGAAAAGAAGCTGTATTCAAATGCACAGTTCATGAGATCAAAGCAAAAGAACTTCCGGAGCTTGATGATGAATTTGCTTCAGAAGTATCAGAATTCGATACTCTTGATGAATTAAAAGCTGATATCAAAGCTAAGATCAAAGAGCAGAAAGTAAACGATGGCAAGAGAGCACAGGAAGATGCAGCTGTAGATGCAATCATCGAATCAGCTAAGATGGATCTTCCGGAAGCTATGGTTGATACACAGGCAAGACAGATGCTTGATGAATTCGCTCAGAGAATGCAGCAGCAGGGACTGACTCTTGACCAGTACATGCAGTTCACAGGCATGACAGCTGACAAGATGATGGATGAACTTCGTCCGCAGGCTGAGAAGAGAATCAAGACAAGACTTGTTCTTGAAGCAATTGCAAAAGCAGAAAACATCGAAATCACAGATGAAAAATTAGACGAAGAGATCGCTAAGATGGCAGAAGCTTACCAGATGGAAGCTGACAAGCTTAAGAGCTTTATGGGCGACAAAGAAAAAGAACAGATGAAGCAGGATATGGCAGTTCAGGAAGCAATTACATTTGTAGTTGACAATGCCGTAGAAAAATAAGTATCTGTTTCATACTTTAATATAGCAGGAGGAGTGTTACATGAGTAGTTTAGTACCTTATGTCGTTGAACAGACAAGCCGTGGAGAACGCTCTTACGACATTTATTCAAGACTTTTAAAAGACAGAATCATTTTCCTGGATACTGAAGTGAATGATGCATCAGCGAGCCTGATCGTAGCGCAGCTGCTGTTTCTGGAAGCAGAAGATCCGGAAAAGGATATCCAGTTTTATATTAACAGTCCTGGCGGATCGATTTCAGCAGGTATGTCGATCTACGACACTATGAATTACATCAAATGTGACGTCTCTACGATGTGTATGGGAATGGCTGCAAGTATGGGAGCCTTCCTTCTCGCAGGCGGAGCAAAGGGAAAGAGATATGCCCTTCCGAATGCAGAGATCATGATTCACCAGCCTTCAGGCGGTGCACAGGGTCAGGCAACCGAGATTGAGATCAATGCACAGCATATTCTGAAGATCAGAGAAAGAATGAACAGATTGATGGCTGCAAATACAGGTCAGAGTTATGAGACAATTTGTGCAGATACGGAAAGAGATAACTGGAAGACTGCCGAAGAAGCTTTGGCATATGGATTGATTGATAAGGTTATTACAAGCCGTTAACGGGAAAAGGGAATGTCCTTATTGGGACATTCCCTTTACGTGTAAAAAAGTGCGAGGTAAAAATATGGCAGGAAAATATGAAGAAATCGTAAGATGTTCTTTTTGCAATAAACCACAGAGTCAGGTACGCAAGATGATCGCCGGACCAAATGGGGTGTTTATCTGCGACCAGTGTGTGGATGTATGTACTGAGATCATTGAAGATGAACTTGGTTATGAAGAAGAAAATGCATATGATGATATCAATCTTCTGAAACCGGAAGAAATCAAGGCATTTCTGGATGATTATGTGATCGGACAGGACGAAGCAAAGAAAGTACTTTCTGTTGCGGTATATAATCACTATAAGCGTATTATGGCAGAAAAAGATCTGGGCGTGGAGCTTCAGAAGAGTAATATCCTGATGGTAGGACCGACAGGATGCGGTAAGACTTTTCTGGCACAGTCTCTCGCAAAAATTCTGAATGTACCGTTTGCAATTGCAGATGCAACTGCGCTTACAGAAGCGGGATATGTCGGAGAAGATGTAGAGAATATTCTTCTTAAGATCATTCAGGCAGCAGAGGGTGATATTGAACGTGCAGAGCACGGAATCATTTATATCGATGAGATTGACAAAATCACAAGAAAATCTGAGAATCCGTCGATTACCCGTGATGTATCAGGAGAAGGTGTTCAGCAGGCACTTCTGAAGATCCTGGAAGGTACAATCGCAAATGTACCGCCACAGGGTGGACGTAAGCATCCGCAGCAGGAGATGATCCAGATTGATACCACCAATATTTTATTTATCTGCGGTGGAGCGTTTGAGGGAATAGATAAGATCATAGAGAACAGAATAGATAAGAAATCCATTGGATTTGAGGCACAGATCGCGCAGCGGCATGAGGAAGATATCGACCGGCTTCTGCAGCAGATCCTTCCACAGGATCTTGTGAAGTTCGGACTGATCCCGGAACTTGTAGGACGTGTGCCGGTAACTGTATCCCTGGAACTTCTGGATAAGGAAGATCTGATCCGTATTCTGACGGAACCAAAGAATGCGATTGTAAAACAGTACCAGAAGCTTCTGGAGCTGGATGATGTGGAACTGGAATTCGACAAAGAGGCGCTGGAGGCGATTGCTGAGACTTCCCTGAAGCGTAAGACAGGAGCCAGAGGACTCCGTGCGATCATGGAAAATGTAATGATGGATATCATGTATAAAGCACCGTCTGATGAGAATCTGAAATACTGTCTTGTGACAAAAGAGGCAGTACTTGGGGAGAAAGCACCGAGTACAGAAAAGATCGAAGCAAGACCGGAAAGTGCATAAGAAAATCAGACGTATGGAAATGGGTGCTGACGGTTAAGGCCAGAAGCATCCATTTTTATTTAACAGGAGAAAAAACTATATGAACAGAACAGAAAGTCTGCCAATGGTTGCCCTGCGGGGAATGACAATTCTGCCGGAGATGGTGGCACATTTTGACATCAGCCGGGAACGCTCGATTGAAGCGGTTCAGGAAGCGATGGCAAGCGACCAGAAGATTTTTTTGCTGACACAGAAAGATGTGGAAGTGGAAAATCCGGGAGAAGCAGATCTCTACCGTGTGGGAACAGTTGCGACAGTAAAACAGATCATCAAACTGCCAAAGCAGATTCTGCGGGTGCTTGTATCTGCAGAAGAGCGGGCGGTTTTAAATACAATAGAATTTGCAGATCCGTATCTTCGGGCAAATATTACGATCCCGGAAGAGAGTGATCCGGATATTGCAGGCGAGATCAACCGGGAAGCGATGATGCGGGGACTTCGGGATCTGTATCTGGATTATGCGGCGAGAATGCCGAAGATCACAAAAGATATGGTAAACCAGATCAAAGAGATCACGGAATTGAAAAAGATGGTGAATCAGGTGGCAGCGAATATGCCTCTGGATTACCGGGAATTGCAGGAAATCCTGGAAGAACTTGATTTTGACAGACGTTATGAGCTTATTTCCTTTAAGTTGGTCAATGAGATGCAGATCATGAACATCCGCGATGAGATCCAGATGAAGGTGAAAGAGCGTGTGGATAAGCATCAGAGAGAATATATCCTGCGCGAACAGTTGAAGCTGATCCGAGAAGAGCTTGGTGAGGATACTACAATTTCCGATGCGGAGGAATTTGCACAGAAGGCAGAAGCGCTGGATGCACCGGATGAGGTAAAAGAAAAGCTGAAAAAAGAGATCAGCAGATTTAAAAATTCCATGCAGAGTCCGGCAGAAGCGGGTGTGATCCGTACATATATTGAAACCATGCTGGAAATGCCATGGAATAAGCGGGCTGAGGATTTTACAGACATTGCATATGCGAAAGAGCTTCTGGAAGCAGAACATTACGGACTGGAAGAGGTTAAAGAACGTGTGCTGGAGTTTCTGGCAGTACGTGCTCTTACGAAAAAGGGTGACAGCCCGATCCTGTGTCTGGTAGGTCCTCCGGGAACTGGAAAGACATCCATTGCAAGATCACTTGCAAAAGCACTGAAAAAACCGTATGTGAGAATTTCTCTTGGCGGTGTCCGTGATGAGGCTGAAATCCGTGGACACAGAAAAACTTATGTTGGTGCAATGCCGGGACGGATCGCAAACGGTATTAAGAGCGCCGGGGTAAAGAACCCACTGCTCCTTCTGGATGAGATTGATAAAGTCAGCACAGACTATAAGGGAGATACTTTTTCTGCGCTTCTGGAGGTGTTGGACAGTGAACAGAACAATCGTTTCCGTGATCATTATCTGGAAGTCCCGGTCGATCTGTCTGAGGTGACATTTGTAACGACGGCTAACTCGCTGCAGACAATCCCCCGGCCCCTTCTTGACCGTATGGAAGTAATTGAGGTCAGCAGTTATACGGAGAATGAAAAGCTGCATATTGCGACAGAACATCTGATTCCAAAGCAGTTGGAAAGACATGGACTAACAAAAGAACAGCTTACGATCAGTAAGGGCGTGATCTGGAAAATTGCGCAGAACTACACCAAGGAAGCCGGTGTGCGTCAGATGGAGCGTGAAATCGGTAATATCTGCAGGAAGGCTGCCAGAGAGATCTATGAACATGATAAAAAGAGAGTTCAGGTAACAGAGCGGAATATTGAAAAGTATCTTGGAAAAGAAAAGTACACCTATCAGATGGCAAATGCCGAGGATGAGGTGGGAATCGTCCGTGGTCTGGCATGGACCAGTGTAGGAGGAGATACCCTGCAGATTGAAGTGAATGTAATGCCAGGAAAGGGTGAGATCATTCTGACGGGACAGCTTGGCGATGTGATGAAAGAATCTGCGCAGGCAGGAATCAGTTATATCCGGTCAATCAGCAGTAAATATAAGGTTGCTGAAGATTTCTTTGAAAAACATGATATCCATATCCATATTCCGGAAGGGGCAGTTCCGAAAGATGGACCTTCAGCCGGTATTACGATGGCGACTGCGATGCTCTCTGCAATTACAGACAAGAAAGTGCGTGCTGATCTTGCCATGACGGGTGAGATTACGCTGAGGGGAAGAGTACTTCCGATCGGAGGACTGAAAGAGAAGCTCCTGGCGGCAAAGAATGCCGGAATCAGGACGGTACTTGTACCGAGGGAGAACAAAAAAGATGTGGATGAACTTTCTTCTGAGATCACAAAGGGACTGGAGATTATTCCGGTATCGCAGATGGAAGAGGTTCTGAAAATCGCACTTATACGCACACGGAGGAAAAAAGATGGTAATTAAGAATGTAAATCTGGAAACAGTCTGTGGAATTACAAGTAAATTGCCGGATCACACTTTGCCGGAGATCGCATTTGCCGGAAAATCCAATGTCGGTAAATCTTCTCTGATCAATGCACTGATGAACCGGAAGGCGCTTGCCAGAACTTCGGCAAAACCTGGAAAAACACAGACCATCAACTTTTACAATATCAACGAAGAAATGTATCTGGTGGACCTTCCGGGATACGGTTATGCAAAGGTTTCCGAGCAGGAGAAGGCACAGTGGGGAAAGCTGATCGAGCGTTATCTTCATGGCTCTAAACAGCTGCGAGCCGTCTTCCTTCTGATCGATATCCGTCATGATCCATCTGCGAATGATAAGATGATGTATGACTGGATCGTGGATCAGGGATTCAATCCGATCATTATCGCGACAAAGCTTGATAAGCTGAAGAGAAGTCAGGTACAGAAGCAGGTAAAGGCAATTAAGACCGGACTGAAGCTGCTTCCGGGAACTGTTGTGATTCCTTTCTCAGCAGAGACAAAGCAGGGACGGGATGAGATCTGGAATCTTGTAGACACAGAATTCCTGGGAAAAGGAACAGAGGAATAACCTTGAAAAATCCATTGCATTATCAGTTTTCGGATTATGATTGTGGATCGACGTCCATGCAGAATGCGAGCAGCTTCCTCAATGCATCCAAACAAGATGTATGGCGATTCGGGCGCTGATATCTCAAGTGGGTTGCATCAACTAAGATACGGGGAGAAAAAGTTCACCCCCACAAATTCCACTTTGGGCGGGATTTGTGGGGGTTGCTTTTTCTGGTTGGTTGGTAAGAAAAGCAAGTGGGATACCAATTTTTAGAATGTGGATATCATTTTAGATTTCTTGCCAGATTATATAAATTTTTGATTACATCAGTTTTCTAAACAGATCTTTCAGATCTTCTACGGATGCGTCTTTTGGATTTCCAGGTGCGCAGGCATCGGCGTGGGCGGATTCTGCGAGGAACTGGAGATCTTCTTCTTTGAGGGCTTCGAGTTTGGATGGGATTCCTACGTCTTCAGAGAGTTTGCGGACTGCATCTACAGCTGCTTTTCTGTATTCTTCCTGAGACATATTATCTACGCCTTCAACTCCCATTGCGCGGGCGATTTCACGGTATTTTTCTCCTGTGCAGTCTGCGTTGTATTCCATTACGATCGGAAGCATCATTGCGCATGCAACACCGTGTGGTGTGTCATAGACTGCTCCAAGGGTATGAGCCATTGAGTGAGCGATTCCAAGACCTACGTTTGAGAAGCCCATTCCGGCGATGTACTGTCCAAGAGCCATTCCTTCTCTTCCTTCTTTGGTGTTTTCAACAGCACCGCGGAGAGATTTGGAGATAATCTCGATTGCTTTTAAGTGGAACATATCTGTCATTTCCCATGCGGCTTTTGTGGTGTAGCCTTCGATCGCATGAGTTAATGCATCCATACCGGTTGAAGCGGTCAGTCCTTTTGGCATAGAAGACATCATTTCCGGGTCTACAACAGCGATGATTGGCATATCATGTGGGTCTACACAGACGAATTTACGTTTCTTTTCTACATCTGTTACTACATAGTTGATCGTAACTTCTGCAGCAGTACCGGCTGTTGTCGGAACGGCAATGATCGGAACGCAAGGTTTCTTTGTCGGAGCCACACCCTCCAGGCTTCTTACATCTTCAAATTCCGGGTTTGCGATGATGATACCGATTGCTTTGGAAGTATCCATAGAAGATCCGCCGCCGATTGCGATGATGTAATCAGCACCTGAATTTTTGAAAGCCTGTACACCGTGCTGTACGTTCTCGATAGTCGGGTTTGCTTTGATATCAGAGTAGATTTCGTAAGCAAGTCCTTCTTTGTCTAAGATATCTGTTACTTTGGAAGTAACATTGAATTTGATCAGATCCGGGTCAGAACATACAAGAGCTTTTTTGAAACCGTGAGCTTTTGCTTCTGTTGCAATCTCTGCGATTGCACCTGCTCCATGATAAGATGTCTGATTTAACATAATTCTGTTTGCCATGATACATATCTCCTTTTCGTTTATGATAAAATCACTTGTTTCTGATACTATTTTAACAATAAGAAGGTGGTAAAAAAAGTTACAGAATATGAAAAGTGTAACATTTATACAAAAAATTAAGACAAAATATGCAAATCAGTGAAGAGTTGCACAAGTTTTTCCGGCATGCCAAGTACTAGTTGTTTTGCAAGCTGCGCAGGCGGAAATTTCATTCCGCCAAGCAGCCATTTGACAGTCATGTAAATCGAGCCACGGCAGTACATCTCTAAAAGAAATGAAGTTTCTGCATCCGGGCGTCTTCCGGTTTTCTGGAAAATAAGGTTTGAATAGAATTCCAGAATCAGTTCAAAATCATGTTCTTTTAAAGAGTTCTGATCATCAGAGCGGAATGCTGCAGCGAAAAACAGGTGCTCTTCCTTTAAATATTCAAATTTTTTGACCAGTCCGTCATAAACAGTGGTACCTTCGCCCATATGTTCAAATGATTTAAGAAGAAGTTTGTCAAAATACCAGTTGATCAGATCGTATTTATCAAGAAAATTGCGGTAAAAGGTCTGGCGTGTGACGCCGCAGACTTCCACAATCTGGCGGATGGTGATATCATCGACAGAAGTGGTCTTCATACAGGTTTTCATTGCTTCGGCGAGCCGGTATTTGGTAGATTCGGATTTGGCCATGTTCAATTCTCCTTAATCGTAGGCATGTTTTTTTCTATATAAATAGTACGGTATGATCAAAGCTGTGGTAGTGATCCAGGAAATCGGATAACTAAGCATTACACAGGTTGTGGTATGGTGTGCCGGTAAGACAAACATAATCCACGGAATACGGATCAGACATACGCCGCCAAGTGTGATCAGTGTCGGCAGCAGGACATCGCCGGTTCCGCGAAGTGCACCGGAGAGAACTTCAATAAATACATAAATAGTGTAGCACGGTGCCATAAAACGCAGCATATCAATACCGATATTGATCACATTTTGATCTGTCGTAAAAATTGAGAACAGTGGGCGGCAGAAGATGGCTAAAAACAGCACGATCCCTCCGCATACAGCCACTGCCATGGCAAGGCAGATACGTACACTTTTGAAAATACGTTCTTTTTTACCTGCTCCATAATTTTGTCCGGCAAAGGTTGTGATTGCAATTCCGAATGCTCCGTTGACTGTCCAGAAAAGCGCATCCAGTTTACCAAAAGAAGCCCATGCAGCGGCAGTATCGGTTCCGAAACCATTGATCGCTGCCTGAATAATGATATTGGTAATACTGTACATAAATGCCTGCAGTGCACTTGGAATACCGATGCGGAATTCCAGACGCAGCTTCAAAAGGTCTATGTGCAGTTTGCTCAGATAAAGCTTGCAGTCATCATATTTTTTCATCAGTGCATTGGTAACAAGGATTGCACTTACTGCCTGTGAAATAATGGTCGCGATAGCGGCTCCGACAATTCCCATATCAAATACAATTACCAGTACCAGATCGAGGATGATGTTTAGAAAACAACAGACGATCAGGTAATATAGTGGTCTGCGGGAATCACCGATGGAGCGCATGATGGCTGAGCCTATATTAAAAATCAAGGTACCGAAAATACCTAAAAAGTAAATCCGCAGATAAAGAATAGAATCTGCAAGTGTATCTGCAGGTGTATCGATGAGCTTCAAAAGAAATGGTGTTAAGGCCCATCCGAGTATTGTAAATACAATACTGAGAATAACGGAAAAAGCATAGGCGGTATGCAGACTCTTTTGCAGATTCCGCTCATCCTTTGCTCCATAAAACTGAGAAACAATTACAGATGCACCGCTTGCAAGTCCCGTAAAACATCCGATGATCAGATTGGAAAGAACGGCAGAAGATCCCCCGACTGCGGCAAGTGCGCCCTTTCCGACAAAACGACCGACGATGACAGCATCTACGGTGTTATAAAGCTGTTGAAACAAAGTTCCAACTACAATAGGAAAGAAAAAAATCAATAATTGCTTCCAGATAACTCCTTCGGTAATCTGATTGGTTTTTGTACTTTCGTTTGACATGTTAATAACCTCCAATGAAAAAACTAAAAAAACATACCTAAACGAAGTATAACATGAAGTCGGAAGAAAAGATATCAGATGAAGAGAAGTTTCATAGAAATAAAACCAACTTTGACTAACACCGTATGAAATGGTACAATTGAAACACTACGAGAAAAAAGGAGTACAAAGAAATTATGGAAAAAACAGTTGAAGCAGTAATCTGCGGACATGAAATTACATCAGCAGAGGTAGATGCATTTATCGCAAGCCTTCCGAGAGAACAGCAGGTATACGCATCCCATCCGGATTTCCGCAAACAGTGTGTTGATCAGCTGATCGCAGTTTATGCACTTGAAAAATATGGTGAAGAAGAAAAGTTAGACGAGACAGAAAAGTTTAAAGCAATTCTGGAAAATGCAAGAAAAGATATCCTTGCACAGATGGCGATCGGCAAGATCTTTGAGGGAATCACAATTTCAGATGAAGAGATCAGAGAATATTTTGAAGCAAACAAAGCAAGATTTGCAAAAGGAGCATCTGTTCATGCAAAACATATTCTGGTTGATTCCGAAGACAAATGTAACGAACTACTTGAATCCATCGTAAGTGGTGGGAAAGCATTTGAGGATGTTGCAAAAGAATCTTCTACCTGCCCGTCAGGAGCAAACGGTGGAGACCTTGGCGAATTCGGAAAAGGACAGATGGTCAAAGAATTCGAAGATGCCGCATTTGCAGCAGAAATCGGACATGTGGTTGGACCGGTCAAGACACAGTTTGGATACCATCTGATCAAAGTGGAAGATAAGAAAGGAGCCGAAGATGCGAAGCTTGATGATGTAAAAGAGCAGATTAAGAGTGAGATCATGCAGAAAAAGCAGCAGGAGGCTTATACCGCGAAGGTGGAAGAACTGAAGAAGAAATATATGGCATAGTATTTGCCAGGATTTCATTCGATTGATAAAAAACAGCAGGACAGATTAATTTTTATCGGATCTGCACCCATTGCGCAGGCAATCCTTCTATCTGGAATCACTTATGCTGCCAACTCTCATTTATGAAATATTTGTGAAAACTCCCCCGCAGATTTGACGAAACACGAAAAAAGTTGTAGTATATATGACGGAATTGTTACAGAACTGTTAAGAAACGGAGGTACGAATGCAGATTCGCAGTGCAGCAAAATGGATCGCAGCGGCAGCAGGGATACTGGTTGGCGCCGTTATCGTAGGATTTACATTAAAAGATACTACATATATAGAAGCAAAATTAGAACAGATCAAAGGAGCAAGACAGTCTGTTACAGCAGTGGAGAAAACGACAGCAAAGACGCAGAAGATAAAAAATGCGGAAATGGTGAAAAAGACACCCCTTCCGGAGAGTAGCAGTATTTCTGATTTTACATTTACAGGACAGATGCCTGAGCTTCCTACCGGATGTGAGATCACATCTCTTACAATGGCTTTGAATTATTATGGATATTCTGCAGATAAGATGGCAATGGCACTCAAATATTTACCGACAGTTGGATGGACCAACACTTATTACGGAAACAATGAAACTTTATATGGAAATGATATTTACAATTATTTTATAGGAAATCCACAGTCAGAGACGGATGGATTAAGCTGCGGAGCGGGAGCAATCGTGACGGCAGCAGATGGCTATCTTGCAGATAATGGAAATGCAATGAAAGCAGAGGACGAGACAGGATCAGAGCCGGAACAGCTGTATCGTTTTGTAAGTGAAGGAACCCCCGTGGTTGTATGGGGAACAATTGGTATGGAAGAACGTCAGATAATGGAAAGCTGGAATACGGAAGATGGAAGAGAAGCCAGCTGGGCGATGAACGATCATTGTGTTGTACTGATCGGATACAGTGCAGACAGTGTGACTGTTGCAGACCCGATTGAAGGGATTGTGAGCTATGACAGAGCACAGTTTGAATCGGCTTTTCGTTCCAGAGGTAATCAGTGTGTGATTTTGAAGAATGTACAATAGAGAAGTGGGAGGTACTTTGCAGATAAAAACAGTCTGTGAAGTATCTCTTCTTTATATATGTGATGAGCTGAGTGCAGAGTTTCGTCTGTTTAAGGAAAGAAGATCAGGATTGTAAAAATATTTGAGAAGAAGTTTGCCAAAGGATTGACAATTATTTGTTTTTTTGGTATCTTTAGACTATGGTACAAACGTTAGTCTAAAAAGTAAAATGACAAGAAGGAGAGTTACCATGAATTTAGTAACGAATATTCAGAAGTATTCGATCCATGACGGAGATGGAATTCGTACTACTGTATTTTTTAAAGGATGTCCATTAAAGTGCGAGTGGTGTCACAACCCTGAGACACAGCGTTTTGAGAGAGAACTTCAGTGTGATAAAGAAAAGTGCGTCGGATGTGGAACCTGTGCGAAGGTCTGTCCGAACGATGCCATCACTATGGTAGATGGAAAGCCGGAGCTTGACAAAGAGAAATGCCAGCTTTGTGGAAAATGCGATAATTTCTGCCCGCAGGGCATTCGAGAGATCGTAGGGCAGGAGTATCCGGTAAAGGAAATGGTAAAAGAACTGATGAAAGACCGGATGTTTTATGAACAGTCCGGCGGTGGAGTCACACTTTCCGGTGGGGAAGTGATGGCGATGTCAACGGATTATATTTTACAGATCGCGAAAGCGCTTAAAAAAGAAGAAATTTCGCTTACCATTGACACCTGCGGATATGTTTCGTATGATAAATTTGAAGCAATTTTACCGTATGTAGATACGTTTTTATATGACGTAAAAGTGATGGATCCGGAATTACATAAAAAGTATATCGGAGTTGACAATAAGCTGATCCTGGATAACCTGGTGAAGCTTTCAGATGCAGGAGCAAGGATTTACATCCGAATCCCGACGATCAAAGAAGTGAACGGCAATGTGCAGAACATGGAAGATACCATTCATTTTCTGAAGAAACACGGCATTCACCCGGCACAGGTTAATCTGCTGCCTTACCATAATACAGGAAGCAGTAAATATCCGAAGTTGGGTATGGAATACAAGGGAACTGATTTACATGCACCGGAAAAAGAAGAGATGGAAAGTTTTGTAAAGCTTTTTCAGGATGCAGGGTATACCAACACAAAAATAGGAGGATAAGAAAATGGCAAGAGGCATGAATGAAAGAATTCAGAAGCTGAGAGAACTGAGTGTTACAACACCGGTTCACATTGATCTCGAAAGAGCAAGAATCGAGACAGATTTTTACAGAAAAAATGATGGAAAATATTCGATTCCGGTTATGAGAGCCATGGTATTAAAAGAATATTTTTCAAAGAAGACACTTTATCTGGGAGACGGTGAGCTGATCGTTGGTGAAAAAGGAAAAGATCCACAGGCTTCTCCTACATTCCCGGAACTTTGCTGCCACAGCAAAGAAGATATGGTAGTTATGAGTGAACGTGATCTCGTATCTTTCCATACAACAGAAGAAGATCGTGAGATCCAGGAGAAGGAAATCATTCCTTACTGGTCAGGACGAAGCATGAGAGAGAAGATCCTTGCAGCTATGACTCCGGAATGGAATGACTGCTATTCAGCAGGTATGTTCACAGAGTTTATGGAGCAGAGAGGACCTGGACATACATGCGGTGGTGAACAGAATTTTAAAGTTGGATATCTGGAATACAAAGAAAAGATCAAAAAGACTATGGATGCGCTGGATTTCATGAATGATCCGGAAGCTACCGATAAAATGGAAGAACTCAAAGCGATGGATATTGCATGTGATGCGGTTATCATTCTTGGAGAAAGATATCACAAGCTTGCCCTTGAAATGGCAGAAAAAGAAGCAGATCCTACACGTAAGAAAGAATTAGAGCAGATCGCAGCCAACCTGGAAGTTGTTCCGGCTCACAAACCGCAGACCTTCTGGCAGGCAATCCAGTTATACTGGTTTACACATCTTGCGGTTACAACAGAACTGAACCCATGGGATGCATTCAGTCCGGGACGTCTGGATCAGCATCTGATTTCTTATTATGAAGCAGATACAGAAGCAGGAATCCTTGATGACGAGAAAGCAAAAGAACTGCTTGAATGCTTATGGATCAAATTCTACAACCAGCCGGCACCGGTTAAGGTTGGTATTACCTTAAAAGAAAGTGCTACTTATGTAGACTTTGCGAATATCAATACAGGTGGAGTTACACCAGAGGGTAAAGACGGTGTAAACGCAGTCAGCTACCTGATCCTTGACTGTATGGATGAGATGAAGCTTGTACAGCCGAACTCCAATGTAACCATCAGCAAGAAGACACCGGCACGTTTCCTCCGGAGAGCATGCGATATTTCAAGAAAAGGATGGGGACAGCCGGCATTCTACAATACAGAAGCACAGATCATGGAGCTTGTTAATGCAGGAAAGACTCTGGAAGATGCCCGTCGTGGTGGATCTTCAGGTTGTGTAGAGACAGGTGCATGGGGAAGTGAAGCATATATCCTGACCGGTTATATGAATATTCCGAAGATTTTCCAGCTGACTCTTTACAACGGTTATGATGCAATGTCAGGCAAACAGCTCGGACTGAAGCTTGGTTATGCAAAAGACTTTAAGACATTTGATGAACTGTGGGATGCATTCAAGAAACAGATGAAGCATTTTATCGATATTAAGATCCGTGGAAACAATGTAATCGAGAGATTATATGCAGAAAATATGCCGGCACCGTGTCTTTCCGTTGTAACAAACGACTGCATCAGTAATGCAAAAGATTACAATGCAGGTGGAGCAAGATACAACACGAACTACATTCAGGGTGTTGGTATTGGAACCGTTACAGACTGTATTGCAGCTGTTAAATACAATGTATTTGACAAGAAGAACTTCACAATGGAAGAACTGATCGAAGCAATGGATCACAACTTTGAAGGATACGATGCAATCTACCGTATGGTTCATGACAAGACACCAAAATATGGTAACGATGATGACTACGCAGATGATCTGATGCAGGACGTATTTTATCTGTATCATGACCTGATCACAGGACGTCCGACTATGAGAGGCGGAAAGTACGGAGTCGATATGCTTCCTACAACCTGCCATGTTTACTTCGGAGATGTGATCGGAGCAACAGCTAACGGACGTAAAGCACATATCCCGGTTTCAGAAGGTATTTCACCGGAGAAATCCGCAGATGTGAACGGACCGACAGCAGTTATCAAATCATGTGCTAAGATGGATCATCTTGCTACAGCAGGAACACTTCTGAATCAGAAGTTCACACCGGACGTCGTAGCAGGAGAGAAAGGTCTTGATAATATGGCAAGTCTGATCCGCAGCTACTTTGCAATGGATGGACATCATGTACAGTTCAACGTTATCGACAGAAAGACTCTGCAGGAAGCGCAGAAGCATCCGGAAGATTACAGAGATCTGATCGTGCGTGTTGCAGGATACAGTGATTTCTTCCGTAACTTAAGCAAACCGCTTCAGGATGAGATCATCAACCGTACAGAGCAGTCATTCGAATAGAAAATAACCAGAGAAATTGAAAAAGGTTAAATAAAGGAAGAAGCAGGAGCACCGCAATGCAGAGAGTAATCTGTGTGTGGTGCTTCTGTTATTTTTTGAACAATGAAAAACATTTTCAAATTCCATTGACATACAAAAATAATGTGATAAAATGAAAACGATTTCCAAATTGAAGGGAGAAGGTCAGTATGACAAAAGCACCATATAAAACAAAACAAATGACTGAGATTCTTACCTTTCTGAAATCGGTACAGGGAAGACATGTTACTGTGAATGAAATCTGTGATTTTTTCAGGGAAAAAGGGATTTCCATCGGAACTACGACCATTTACCGCCAGCTTGAGAAGATGGTGAAAGAGGGACTGGTTGCAAAATATGTGATAGACGGTTCGAGCAGTGCCTGTTTTGAATATATCGGAGATCATGGGGAAGAACATGAAAACTGCTATCATTGTAAATGTGAGAAATGTGGAAAGCTGATCCATTTACAGTGCAATGAGGTAGAAATCTTAAAACAGCATATGCAGCAGCATCATGATTTTCAGATGGATCCGCATCGTACCGTGTTTTACGGAATCTGCGGTGAATGCAGTAAGAAAGAATAGATAAAATTTATTAACAGATGAAATCTGGGAAAGGAGAAGGAGATGGATACAGGAAAGAAAAAAAGTATGGCAGCGGTTATATGTATTTTTCTTATATTTGTAACCTTTGCTTCTCTTTTTTATGTTGCCAGAGAGGAAAATCATAACTGTACGGGAAAGGACTGCCCAATCTGTGCCTGCGTTCATCAGGCAAAGCAGGTCCTTCGGAATCTGGGAACAACACCTGCAGTAGGATTTTTCGCCAGTCCGGTGATCTTTATCGCAGAAACTGTTGCTTTACCGGGGCTCTGGATCATTTTGTCCATTTCGTTAGTTCATCAAAAGGTAAGATTAAATGATTGAATAAAACTTTTTATAAAGCAGAAAGGGTATGAAAAGTCATACCTTTCCTTTGGTGTACCATTTTTTAATAAGTGTAGATAATGGAGGTTTTATTCATGAAAAAGTATATAGCAATTCTACTGGTCGCTGCGATGGCGACTCTGGGCATTTCTGCCTGCCGGAAGGAAAATTCCAATAAAGAAACAAAAGTTCAGAAAGATTCTGATATTAAAGTTGTGACAACCATTTTCCCGGAATATGACTGGGTACGTCAGATTGCGGGAGAAGAAGCGGATCAGATGGATATCACCATGCTTCTTGACAATGGTGTGGATCTGCACAGTTATCAGCCGACTGCAGAGGACATCATGAAAGTATCGGATTGTGATCTGTTCGTATATGTCGGCGGCGAATCGGATGCATGGGTGGATGATGCGTTAAAACAGGCGAAGAATAAAGATATGCAGGTGATCAATCTGCTCGATGTACTTGGAAACAATGCGAAAGAGGAAGAAGTGATCGAAGGAATGGAGCCTGAAGAAGAGAAAGAAGGCGGAGAGGAAGAAGAACCGGAATATGATGAGCATGTATGGCTGTCTGTAAAAAATGCAGAAGTGCTGAGTAAGGCAATTGCAGACGCGCTGGAAAAAGTAGACCCGGATCATAAGGATATTTATCAGGAGAATGCATCTGCATACAGTGAAAAGTTGAAAGACCTGGATGCTAAGTACCAGGAAGTTGTTGATGGCGCGTCACAGAAAACACTGCTTTTTGGCGATCGTTTTCCATTCCGTTATCTGGTAGATGATTATGGATTAAGCTATTATGCTGCATTTGTCGGATGCTCGGCAGAAAGTGAAGCAAGCTTTGATACAATTTCATTCCTGGCGAATAAAGTAGATGAGTTGGGACTAAAGGATATCATGGCGATTGAAAATTCCAATCAGAAAATTGCAAAGACGATCATTGAGAACACCAAAGAGAAAAATCAGAAAATCCTGACACTGGATTCTATGCAGTCTACAACATCGGATGATGTGAAGAATGGCACAACCTACCTGTCAGTGATGGAAAAGAATCTTGAAGTATTAAAAGAAGCTTTGCAGTAGGAGGGAATATGGCACAAATTATATGTCGGGATCTGGCAATCGGATATGAAGGAAAAACAGTCGTGCAGAATATAAACCTTTCGGTAAAGAAAGGGGACTATCTGTGTGTGATCGGGGAAAATGGGGCTGGGAAATCTACTTTTATGAAGACTTTACTGGGACTTTTATCACCGGTGAGCGGGAAAATAGAATTCCATGATGGACTGAAGAAGAATGAAATCGGATATTTGCCACAGCAGACAGAGGTGCAAAAAGATTTTCCGGCATCCGTGAGAGAAATTGTTCTCTCCGGATGTCAGAATCACCTTGGCTTCTGGCCGTTTTACCGTACAAAAGAAAAAAAATACGCAGAAGATATGATGAAAAAACTGCAGATCACTCATCTGTCAAAACGTTGCTACAGAGAATTGTCCGGAGGGCAGCAGCAGAGAGTTCTGCTTGCAAGAGCACTTTGTGCGACCAGGAAAATCCTGCTTCTGGATGAACCGGTTTCCGGGCTGGATCCACGAATGACAGAAGAAATGTATCGGTTAATTGAGAAAATCAACCGGGAAGACAAGATAACGATCATTATGATCTCGCATGATATCCGTGGGGCAATGGAATATGCAAGTCATATCCTGCAGATTGGTCAGGAAGTTATTTTTGAATCGAAAGAAAATTATCTGCGGGCGCATACAAAGAGAAGAACTCTGGAAAATACAGGAGGGAAAAAATGATAGAAAAACTGATATTTTATATGGGATATCCTTTTGTGCGGTATGCACTGATCGTTGGCGTACTGATTGCACTTTGTTCCTCCTTACTTGGAGTGACACTGGTATTGAAAAGATTTTCGTTTATCGGAGACGGCTTATCCCATGTTGCATTTGGAGCAATGGCGGTAGCATCGGTTTTAAATATTACAAACAATATGCTGTTCATCCTTCCGGTAACGGTTGTATGTGCGATTTTATTATTACGGACAGGACAAAATACAAAAATAAAAGGAGATGCGGCGATTGCAATGATCTCAGTTGGAGCACTTGCAATCGGTTATCTGCTTATGAATGTATTTGCGACAGGTCCTAATCTTTCAGGAGATGTATGTACTACATTATTTGGATCTACTTCTATTTTGACATTGAAGATTGAACAGGTGTGGCTGTGTGTGGTATTGTCGGTTGTGGTTGTTGTGTTATTTATCGTATTTTATCATAAAATTTTCTGCGTGACCTTTGATGAAACGTTCGCAAAGGCAACAGGCATCCGGGCAGACCGTTATAATTTGCTGATCGCCGTGATCACAGCGCTGATCATCGTACTTGCAATGAACCTGGTAGGCTCGTTACTGATCTCGGCACTGGTCATCTTTCCGGCACTATCCGCGATGCGTATCTTTAAAACATTTTTCAGTGTAACGGTATGTTCGGTTGTATTATCTGTGTGCTGTGCGATCAGTGGGATGCTTTTGTCAATCCTGGCAGGAACACCGGTTGGTTCAACGATCGTGGCAGCCGATATTGTGGCCTTTTTGATCTGCTGCATGATCGAAAAAATCGCGGGAGGGAAATAAAGTGAAAAAATTACAGAAATGGCTGATATTGTTTGTGGGAATTCTTTTGATAACCGGATGCAGAGATAATGCAAGCAGCAACAAGAAAGTGAATAACGGGAAATCTGTTAATGATGTATTAGAGAAACAGACAAAAGCGGAAGAACAGAAGGAACAGACAGAGGAAAAGGACAAGAAAAAAGAAAGTACAGACACTTCAGAAAATACGGGGACAGAAGATGTAGATTATGATCTTACAGAAATGAACAGTGATATGGTCTACGCGACAGTTTACCAGATGATGGTGGAACCGGAGCAGTATGAAGGAAAAACAATCCGGATCGACGGGATTTATTATATAAGTAAGGATGAAGCGACAGGGAATACCTATCATTTTTGCGTGATCAAAGATGCGCTGGCGTGCTGCGCGCAGGGACTGGAATTTGTCCGGAAAAATGAGGAAGAATTGTCGGATGAAGATTATCCGGAACAGGAAACAGAAATTATCGTTCAGGGAACGTTCGAGACATATAAAGAACCAAATGATGAGACTTTGTATTGCAGGATCACAGATGCGGATATGCAGATAAAAGAATAAGAAGAGAAAAGATGAATCATGAAGGAATACGGGAAAAAGATTAGCAGATATTTGATGAAAAACCAAAAAGGAAGATTTTATTGTGTGGCAGGTGTGTTGTATCTGCTGGCAATTTTGTTTGTCATGAATGATGCCTGGCTGTATCAGACACCGATCGTGAAAGTGACAAAAGTGGTGACAATTGTAGAAGGGAAAAGCAAAAGTACACGTGGAACAGAAGAAACGAAATATAAGCAGAGTCTTTATGGTAAGATCCTAAACGGAAAAGACAAAGGAAAAGAAGTCCGGATTGCCAATGAATACACAACAACAGAAATGGTTGACCAAAAATACCATAAAGGTGACCGAGTGTTTTATAAGGGATCATCGATCATTGGAGTAAAGCGGGATACGATGCTGGTTGTTATGCTTGGCTTCCTTGCACTTCTGCTCCTTGGGATTGCCGGACGGCAGGGCGGTTTGACGATCATAACAGCAATGTTGAATATTCTGATTTTTGTGATCGGTTTCTGGATGGCGGATGACACATCGGAAATTCTGAGTGTATGTAGCAGACTGATTCTTTTTTTCGCAGTGGTAACGCTTGTTGGATTAAATGGAATCCACAGGAAAACTTTTGCCGCACTATTGACAACACTATGTGTCCTGCTTATGATCATGGGGATATTTGATTTTGTTATGCAGCATATGGAAGAACTGGATTATTCGACGATGGAATATCTGGGCAGCATTGATAATCCGGATGAAATTTTCCATGCAGAGATCCTGTTGTCAGGACTCGGTGCCATCATGGATGTGGCGGTTGCCATATCGGTGGCTTTAAGCGAGATTGTTGAGCAGAAACCGGAAGTAAAATTTGTGGAACTTTTCCGTTCAGGCAGAGAGATCGGATATGACATTATGGGAACAATGATCAATGTGCTGTTGTTTGTGTTTGGCTGCGGTCTGATTCCTACATGTTTGATCCGGATGAACAATGAGGTGCGTTTTGTTACCATTGTAAAATTGCATATTCCATGTGAATTATGCCGTTTCTTTGTAGAAAGTATCGGAATTGTACTGGCGATCCCAGTGTCTATTTTCATAACAGCAGTTATGATGAAACTATCTGTGAAAAAGAGGGAAAAAAGATGTTGATCATATTGGTACTGATTCTAATGATAGTAGTAGTGCTTGTCGGAGGGGACAGAGGCGCCATGTCTCTGATCGCTCTGGCGGGAAATATTTTGTGCCTGAGTCTTGCGATCTGGCTTTATGCCGTCGGAGCACCCGTGTTTCTGGTTACTGCCGGTGCAGGAATTTTAATTTCCTGTATCACTTTGTTTTATCAAAATGGGACGAATATTAAAACCTGGAGTGCATTTCTTGCGGTTGCAATTACAATGTGTGTGTTATTTGCATTTATTTATCTGGTCGTATGGAAAAGTGGGGCGGGAGGCTTGAATGAGATCCAGGCAGCCGGAGAGGATGTTTTCTATTATAATATGAACCTGGATATCAGTATGCCCAAGGTTGCAACAGCCGTAATTGTACTCAGCACGTTAGGAGCTGTGATCGATATGGCACTGACAGTAACAACTTCCGTATATGAGGTGAAATGTCATAAACCGGATATCAAAATGAACAAACTGGTTCAAAGTGGAATGAAGATTGGAAAAGATGTGATCGGAACAACGGTTAATACGTTATTGTTTGCATATCTGGGAGAATCGCTGTTGTTATTCGCGTATTTGAGAATGCAGAATTACTCCATTGAGCTGTTGCTCAACTCCAAAATTCTTTTTCAGAACTGTATTTCCATGATTTTTGGAGCAATTTCCTGCACAATGATAATGCCGGTTTCAGCGGTTTTGATCGCAAAAAACTGCGAGCTTTTTGATTGGATGGAAAATAGTAAATAGCAGGTTGACAGCAGGGAAATATCTGTGATAAACTTGTTTAAGATTAAACTGTTTACGAATGAACAATTTATTCGTGAACAGTTTTCTTTTTTTGAAGAAGCAAAAAGTGGAAGGAGGAAAGTCATTTGTGTGAAGGATGTGAAGAGCGAATCCACGTAGGACATCAGGTGCACCGGATAGACCGTTCGATTTCAAAACTGCTGGAAATGCGTGTAAAAGAAGAAGGACTGGATGAAATTGCCCTGATGCATGGCTGGATCTTACGCTATCTATATGAACATCAGGATAAGGAAATTTATCAGAAAGATATAGAAAAGTATTTTGGTATCTGCCGTTCAGCGGTAACAAATATTATCCAGACTCTGGAGAAAAAAGGGTACATTTGCCGTGCATCGGTTGCAAATGATGCGCGTCTGAAAAAAGTAATGCTGACAGAAAAAGGACGGGAAAACCATGAAAAACTGGGAGAAATTTTTCAGAAAATGGATGCGCAGTTGGAAGAAGGCATTACAGAAGAAGAATTACATGCATTTATGCATGTGATCGATAAAGTTTATTACAATATGGAAAAAATGAAAGGAGAGAATTCATGATTCGGACTTTATTAAAAGAAGTAAAAGAATATAAAGCGGCATCGATCGCAACACCGTTTTTTATGATTCTGGAAGTATTGTTTGAGACATTGATTCCATTTCTGATGGCATCTATTATCGATAAGGGTGTCAATACCGGAGATATTCACCATATTTACAAAGTTGGTGGAATTATGATCGTGGCTGCATTTTGTGGCCTGCTTGCCGGAATGGCAGGAGGACGATACGGAGCAAAGGCTTCGACCGGGTTCGCGAAGAATTTGAGAAATAAGATGTTCGATCAGATCCAGACCTATTCGTTTGCAAATATTGATCATTTCAGTACAGCAGGTCTGGTTACACGTCTGACAACAGATGTGACCAATGTGCAGAATGCGTACCAGATGATGCTGCGTATGATGATGAGAGCACCGGCAAGTATGATCTGTGCAATGGTGATGGCATTTATGATCAATGCCAGACTGGCAAGTATTTACCTTGTGGCAGTTGTGATCCTGGGAGTGATTCTCTTCTTTATCATTCGTCATGCAACGGCTTATTTCCAGCAGGCATTTCCAAAATATGATGCTTTAAATGCATCCGTTCAGGAAAATGTATCTGCGATCCGTGTAGTAAAAGCATATGTAAGAGAAGAACAGGAAACAAGTAAATTTCAGTATGCAAGTAAGAATATTTACGATATTTTTGTAAGAGCAGAGAAAAATGTTATATGGAACTCACCGATCATGATGTTCACTGTTTATACTTGCATCATCCTGATCAGCTGGTTTGGTGCAAAGATGATCGTAGTGAAATCGTTGACAACAGGAGAGTTGATGAGTCTTCTTGCATACTGTATGAACATTCTGATGAGTCTGATGATGCTGTCTATGGTATTTGTCATGATTTCCATGAGTATGGCAAGTATGCGGCGTATAGCAGAAGTACTGGGTGAAACCAGCGATATCCATAATCCGGAACATCCGCTTTATGAAGTGGAAGATGGAAGTATTTCATTTAAGAATGTAGATTTTGCTTACAAAAAAGACAGTGCAGAGAAAGTCCTGAAGAATATCAATCTGGACATCCATTCCGGTGAGACGATTGGCATTATTGGAGGAACCGGAAGTGCGAAGACGAGTCTGGTGAATCTGATCAGTCGTCTGTATGACGTGACAGGCGGAGAAATCCTGGTTGGCGGAAAGAATGTTAAGGATTATGATCTGGAAGTACTGAGAAACCAGGTATCTGTTGTATTGCAGAAAAATGTACTGTTTACCGGAAGTATTCTGGATAACCTGCGCTGGGGAAACAAAGAGGCGACCGACGAAGAATGTATGGAAGCATGTCGGCTTGCATGTGCAGATGAATTCATTGAGCGTTTCCCGGATAAATATAATACCCACATTGAGCAGGGAGGAAATAACGTATCCGGTGGTCAGAAGCAGAGACTGTGTATTGCAAGAGCACTGCTTAAGAAACCGAAGATCCTGATCCTGGATGACAGTACCAGTGCGGTAGATACTGCTACAGATGCGAAGATCCGCCGTGCATTCCGTGAAGAAATCCCGGATACAACAAAGCTGATCATTGCACAGCGTGTATCCAGTGTGCAGGATGCAGACCGTATCATCGTTATGGATGAAGGGCAGGTTCATGGATTTGGTACACACGGAGAATTGCTGAAGACCGATGAAATTTACCGCGAAGTATACGAATCGCAGACTCAGGGCGGAGGAGATTTTGATGAAAACGGAGGTGAAGCATAATGCCAAGACCGATGGGAAGACCACAGAATAAAGTGAAATATCCGGGGAAACTTTTGATGCGTCTGATAAACTACATTTTCCGTGATTATAAAGTTCATTGTATTGCAGTATTTATCCTTATATTTGTAGGAGTTATCGCAAATGTGCAGGGAACGATGTTTACAAGAGATCTGATCGACAAATATATTACACCGTTCTTGCTGTCTGACGGTACACCGAACTTTTCACCGCTTGCACATGCAATTGAAAGGGTTGCGGTATTTTACGGAATCGGAATCGTTGCGACTTACGCATATAACCGTATCATGATCAATGTGACACAGGGAATGATGATGAATATGCGTAATGAGCTGTTTGAACATATGGAAAAGCTGCCAATCAAATATTTTGATACCCATGCACATGGTGATATCATGTCAATTTACACGAACGATATCGATACCCTGCGGCAGATGGTCAGCCAGAGTATTCCGCAGATCATCAACAGCGGATTTACGATCATCAGTGTATTTGTCAGTATGTTGATCTTAAATATTCCACTTACGGTTGTGACGATGATCATGGTTGCAATTATGATATTTGGTACCAAGAAAGCCGCCGGACAGAGCGGGAAATATTTCCTGGAACAGCAGAAAAATCTTGGAAAAGTCAATGGTTATATTGAAGAAATGATGAATGGACAGAAGGTTGTCAAGGTCTTCTGCCATGAGGAAGAAAGTAAGGCAGAATTTAAAGAGCTGAATGAGGCACTTTTTGTAAGCGCAGACCGTGCGAATACCTATGCAAACTACCTCGGACCTTTGAATGCGCAGATCGGAAATATCAGTTATGTAGTCTGTGCGATTGTCGGAGGTGCCCTTGCGCTGAATGGTGTGGGAGGATTTACACTGGGTGCACTGGCAAGCTTTCTGACATTCAATAAAAGCTTCAGTATGCCGATCAACCAGGTCAGCCAGCAGATGAATGCTATTGTAATGGCACTTGCAGGAGCAGAGCGTATCTTTACCCTTCTGGATGAGAAAGTGGAAGTAGATGACGGGTATGTGACTCTGGTCAATGTGAAAAAAGAAAATGGAAAATTTATAGAATGTAAGGAACATACCCGATGCTGGGCATGGAAGCATACACATCAGGCAGATGGTTCGGTAGATTATATTGAGCTTAAGGGAAATGTAGTATTTGATGGTGTGGATTTCGGGTACAATAATGACAAGATCGTGCTTCATGATGTGAAATTGTATGCAGAGCCAGGACAGAAAATTGCCTTTGTAGGTTCGACAGGAGCAGGAAAAACAACCATTACAAATCTGATCAACCGGTTTTATGATATTCAGGATGGAAAAATCCGCTACGATGGAATTAATATAAACAAGATTCGGAAAGCGGATCTGCGACGTTCCCTTGGAATTGTACTGCAGGATACACATCTGTTCACAGGAACGGTAAAAGACAATATCCGTTTTGGAAAACTGGATGCAACAGATGAAGAAATCTTTGCAGCAGCAGAATTGGCAAATGCAGATGGATTTATCCGCAGACTTCCGGAAGGATATGATACGGTCATCACCGGGGATGGGGCAAACTTAAGCCAGGGACAGAGACAGCTTCTTGCAATTGCCAGAGCAGCAGTTGCAGATCCGCCGGTACTGATCCTGGATGAGGCTACAAGCTCTATTGATACGCGTACTGAACGTATTATTCAGGAAAGCATGGACAGACTGATGCATGGACGTACTACGTTTGTGATCGCACACCGTCTGTCTACGGTTCGGAATTCCGACTGTATCATGGTTCTGGAACAGGGACGCATTATCGAAAGAGGTACCCATGACCAACTGATTTCAGAAAAGGGAAAATATTATCAGTTGTACACCGGGAATGCAATTGCTGAATAAGATTCAAAAGACAGGATGTTACTGTTCACAGTACCTGTGACCAGCAACGCATCTCGCCATTTTAAATCGCCTTTGGCGATGGGCGAGATGCCGTTCAAGATAAAACGTGCATCCTCCGTGCCAATCAGCGTAGTGATTGACACGGGAGTGAACAGTAACAACAGGATTCAACAAAATTTACATAAATTAAAAAATACTATCAATTTTTTTGTGCATACGCTATACTTGTATATATAGCACTGCAAGTCCTTCCGAGCAGAGAAGTAAAATAGCAGTTCTATAAAAATGTCATGATAGGGTAGGTTTGGGAATGAAAAAACAAATCAATTGCAAAGAAGTTGTATGGGAACTATTTACACTTACCGCTGCGGTGGCAATTATCGCTGCAGCGGTTTATTTCTTTCTGGTGCCGAGCCATGCATCGGTCAGCAGTATTTCCGGTCTTGGAATTATTCTTACGAATTTTATACCTTTACCGCTTTCAGTGATCACGATGGTCCTGAATGTTGTTCTTTTGATCATCGGATTCATAACATGTGGACGGGAATTTGGTACGAAAACCGTGTATACCAGTATCTTACTGCCGGTATTTATCGGTATTTTTGAACGGATTTTCCCGAATATCGGTTCCCTGACAAAAACCCAGGAACTGGATGTCCTCTGTTATGTTCTGGTAGTCAGTGTAGGACTCAGTATTCTCTTTAATATGAATGCTTCTTCCGGCGGACTTGATATTGTGGCTAAGATCATGAATAAATATCTGCACATCGAATTGGGGAAAGCCATGTCTTTAGCCGGTATGTGTGTGGCGCTTTCGGCAGCACTTGTATATGATAAGAAGACGGTGGTTTTAAGCGTTCTTGGTACTTATTTTAATGGGATGGTGGTAGACCATTTTATCTTCGGGCAGAATCTGAAACGAAGAGTATGTATTATTACAAAGTATGAAGAAGAACTTCGGAATTTTATTCTGCATGAGCTTCATAGTGGAGCAACCATTTATGATGCCATCGGAGCGTACAATTTAGATAAAAGACACGAGATCATTACGATCGTAGATAAAAATGAGTATCAGAAACTCATGAATTACATCAATAATCTTGATCCGAAGGCTTTCATCACAGTGTACACGGTGGCAGACATGAGATATCAGCAGAAGGTTTTGGAAAATGAAGAAAGAAGTTAGTGATCTACTCCATCAGGTTTAAGAAATACAAATGAAATATCTGAAATATGTCACAAACAATAGCAACCAGTATTTATTACAAAAAATGATTATGGAGATTTAGTAGTTATGAGTATGGAAACTTATGAAGAATTACTCAGCACAAATCAGATTGATAAGGCAATTTTTGAAGCAGAACGGGAAGTCGCAGAAGGTGCAGAGTTATTAGATGCACGTGAGGCATTGGGAGAACTCAGGAGGAAACATTTGGGATAAATATACCGTAAAAATGTTTCCACAGGAATATAGAGATATTGATAAGATATACGAGCAGGCACTTCTTGTTAGTAATTATGCTGATAATGCAATTGCACTGGCAGAAAAACTTGAAAAAGCAATTTTAAGTTTGGAAGAACAGCCATATCGAGGGGCAGAAAGAAAATATGGATTTTATGCTTTTAAAGGATATAGGCAGTTGACTGTAGAAAACTATATTATCATTTATGAAGTGTTTGAAAATGAAAAAGTTGTTGCAGTGGTAACTGTAAAATATGGAAAAAGTGAGTTTTAGAATCAAGAAATCTCACTGAAATATAAAAGGTACTAAAAAACGTCACAATTTGTGGCGTTTTTTTAGTGCAGGAAAAAGTAGACCAAGAGTGTCAGAAATCAGATTTTCATCAAAGGAAAGAAGCTGATATCTTATTTGAAAAAAGAGAAGAACCATTTAATATTTATGAAGATTGCAAAAAGTAGTAATTTTTTCTGTTAAAAAAGTCATGAGGGATAATTTTATATAAACGGATATTATTCTAATAAGCGCAACGGATGATCCCCATACCACAAACGGTATGATTGTAGAACAAATTTAACATGGTCTCTGATAGCATAGAAATTATGCATATCACAGTTATAGAGCATACCATTAGTCAAATCTATTGTATTTACAAGAATATGGACGTGAAGATGACTGTTATTTTCATGAATCGAAAAGATAACCTGGTACTGAGCATTACAAAATTCAAACGGAAAAAGTAGCAATTCCTCCGGAACTGTGATATACTGTGATCGTTTGGAAGATTAGTGGACTGAAATGTAAGATCCCCAGAGCATGAAGTATAAAGAGGGCAGAAACGGGGCTCGCAGATATATGGCAGAAGAGCTGTATGTCGAGAACACCGGGTATCCGTATCTGACTTCATGTTCTGGGGATTTTTTATATTCTGTACGCGGATTTTCCGAATGTATGCAAAAGAAAAACAATAAAAAGGATAGGAGAGGAAAAGATGTTTGAATTATTTGAAAATCTGACCAATTGGCTCTGGGGACTGCCGCTGCTGATCACGATTCTCGCTACAGGCGTATATCTGACAGTACGTTCCGGTTTCTTCCAGTTCCGCCATTTTGGTTACATTGTGAAAAACATGTTCAGTAAAGAACGCCGTCAGGAAGGCGGAGACGACGGAAAGAGCCTGACACCGTTCCAGGCTATTTCCATTGCGATCGGCGGTACTGTTGGAGTATCCAACATGTCCGGTGTTGCAACAGCCATTGCAACAGGAGGACCTGGTGCATTATTCTGGCTCTGGATCGCGGCGCTTCTTGCTATGGTCATCAAGATGGCAGAGGTAACACTTGCTGTGTACTACAGAGAAAAACAGCCAAACGGTGAGTATCAGGGAGGCCCGACCTACTACATGCAGAAGGGTCTTGGCGGAGAGAAAAAGCTTCCCTTCTGGAAACTTTTTGCAGTACTGTTCGGCGGCTGTATTTTTATGACATGGTTCATCACCTTACAGAATTATACAGTATCAGAGGCTGTCGGAAGTACCTTCCACCTGCCGTACATCGTGCCGTCACTTCTGTATGTGGCAGCGATCTACCTGATCATCATTGGCGGTGTAAAGAAAGTCGGTGTGATCTCTTCCTATATGACACCGATCATGTGCATGCTTTACATTGTAGGATCTCTTGCAATACTGGTAGTGAATTTTGACAAGCTGCCGGAAACCTTTGGACTGATCTTCAAGGGTGCATTTACAACACAGGCAGCAGTCGGCGGATTTATGGGAGCCGGTGTTGCAACAGCTATGCGTCTTGGATTTGCCCGTTCTGTATACAGCAACGAGGCAGGCTGGGGAACATCACCTATGATCCATGCTTCCGCAAAAACAGACCATCCTGTAAAACAGGGACTGATGGGAGCATTTGAGGTATTTGCAGACACCATCGTAGTCTGCTCCATGACAGGTCTTGTTGTTATCACCACAGGCTACTGGAATTCAGGACTTCAGGGATCAGAGCTGACACTGACAGCATTTGAGTCCGGAATGGGCTCTGTTGCGAGAGCACTGATCGCGATCAGTATTTTCCTTTTCGGACTGACAACATCAACCGGATGGTTCACCTATTACAGCGTGATCCTGAAGCACTGGCTGAAAAACAATCAGAAGGTTCTGAAGATTGCAGAGAAGGTTTTTATCCTTGGAACGCCATTATGGGGTCTTCTGGTCACAGTGCTTACTCTTTACGGAAACGGAACACCGGCACAGTTGTGGGTAATTGCAGACTTTACAACCGTATTCCCTACATTTGTAAATGTTGCCACATTATTTATCTTAAGTGGTACCTTCTTTAAACTGCTGAAGGATTATAAGGCGCGTTACATGGGAATCGGAAAAGTAGACAAGGATATGGCACTTTTCTACGAGGATAAAAAAGAAAAAGAGGAAAAATAAACAGTGGATACGATTTTTTTTAACGGATGTATAAGAACACTGGATAACAGTGAAAAAGTGGCAGAGGCTGTGGGAATCGAAAATGGCCGGATCGTTTTTGTGGGAACTGATAAAGAAGCGGAAGCTTTTTCCTGCAAAAAACGGATTGACCTTAAGGGAAGGCTGATGCTGCCCGGTTTTGTGGATACACATATGCATATGTTGCATTATGCATTTGTGGAAAGATCTGTGAAACTGTTTGACTGCACAAGTGTTGAGGAAATGCTTGCTGCAGCAAAAAAAAGACTGGAGGAGAGTAAAGGTCAGAAGCTGACCTGGCTCTACTGCAGAGGCTGGAATGAGGAGCATTTTGATAAGCCGCGCTATCCGCATAAGGATGAGCTGGATGCACTCTCAACGGAAATCCCCATCATTATGGTGCGTGTCTGCGGGCATGTGGCTGTGTGCAACAGCTGTGGTCTGGAGCTTCTGAAAAAAATCCCGGAGTTTCCGGAGATTGAGAAGGAGGTTGATCTGGATACCGGACTTCTGAAGGAGAATGCAGTACAGTTTTATTCTTCCGTATTGGAAGCACCATCCCAGGAAGAAGTGGAAGGCTACATCAGATACAGTGCGAAGAAGCTGAATGAATGTGGATTTACAGGTGTACAGTCCGATGATCTTGCCTCCCTTCCGGGAAAAAACTGGCGTCGGATCATGACCTCCTACAAGGCACTGGATGCCAGAGGAGAGCTGAGTATCCGCCATTATGAGCAGTGCCTTTTTGAGCGGGCGGAGGATGCGAAGGCTTTTATCGAGGAAGGATATCGTACCGGGCAGAGGGGAGATCACTTTACTGTTGGACCGATGAAGCTGATCCAGGATGGTTCCCTTGGTGCAAGAACAGCGGCCATGAATGAGCCTTACGAGGATTCGCCGGAAAATACCGGGATCATCACATTCAGTCAGGATGAGCTTGACGATCTGTTTGCTTTTTTTGACCGGCATCAGATGCAGGCGGCGGTACACTGTATAGGCGATCGTGCCATGGATATGGTTATTGAGGCAGCTGCGAAATCTCCTTACCGGAAGGATAACAAAAAGGGCAGACATGGTATCGTGCATTGCCAGATTACCAATCCGCGTATTTTGCAGGGGATGAAAGACCAGGATCTGCTGGCATATATCCAGCCGGTATTTATCGATCTGGATATGAACACAGTGGAACCTGCCATCGGCGCACAACGTATGGATAAGGTGTATGCATGGAAGAGTATGCTGGATATGGGAATCCATACGTCCGGCGGCTCGGATGCTCCTGTGGTAAGCTTTGATGCAATGGAGAATATTTATTTTGCAGTTACCCGCAAAAATATCAGCGGTCAGCCACAGGAAGGCTGGATCCCATCCGAAAAAATATCCGTAGACGAAGCGGTGAAGCTTTTTACAAAAAACGCAGCTTACGCTTCCTATACAGAAGACGAGAACGGAACCATCGAAGTGGGAAAAAATGCGGACTTCGTAGTTCTCGAGAAGAATATCTATGAGATCGACCCGGATGAGATCAAGGCCACGAAAGTGGATATGACAGTTCTTGGCGGTGAGATCGTTTATGAGAGAGAAGTAGAAGAATAGTGGCAGTATAAAAAGAAAAAAGTGAGAGGCAGAGTCTGAGTGGAGCAGGCTCTGCTTTTTTTTGATTTCAGTAAAAATATAGAACAAGATGTATATCATAACGGTGAACAAAATTCGTCGAAGAAAGCAGTAACATTGTTACATGGAAAATATTGATTGAGAAACGAGGGTAAACTGGTTATAATAAAATCAAAAAATTTATAGTATTATCAGCAGAAAATGAGGTGATGATGTATGCCAAAGATTATGCAGGATTTAATTAAACAGTATGTGGAAGCGGTCAAGAAGATTTATGGTTCCCATGTACGCCAGATAATCCTTTATGGTTCTTATGCAAGGGGGGACTTCCGCCCGAATTCTGATGTAGACATTATGATCCTGGTGGATATATCAGATCTGGAATTAAAGGCATATGCACAACAGCTCTCGTACATGACCTATGACTTTAATATGGATCATGACACGGACATAAAGCCTATTGCAAAAAGTGAAGCACATTTTAACAAGTGGATTGTGAACTATCCATTTTATTCCAATATTCATAAAGAAGGGGTAATTTTGTATGGAGCAGCATAATCAGGAATCGGTACTAGGCGGGATCTGGTGTTATATCGTCGGGAAACAGCCCGAAATGATCTGAAATCAGCAAGAGCATTATTTTTTATTGAAGATTATAAAGGAGCTAATAACAGAGCGTACTATTCCATCTTTCATGCAATTAATGCAGTACATGCAGTCAGCGGTAAAGCATATAAAAGACATAAAGATGCTGTGGCAAACTTTAATAAGGATTATGTGAAGACGTCTGTGTTTCCAAGGGAAATGGGAAGGAAAATCGGTCAGGCAGAAGAGATTCGCCATGCCAACGATTATGATGATTTTTATATTGCAAGTAAAGAAGAATCAGAACAGCAGATTTCAGTTGCAGATGAATTTATAATTCTGTCAGAAAAATATTGTCTGGAACAGCTTGAAGAACAAAAGGAATACTGAAATGAACGAGGATGAAAAGATAACGGTATTCAGAGAACTGGTGAAATCAATTAAAGAAAATTCAAAATATCTATCAGAAGACTTCGATCCAGATACAGAGCTGGAAAAGGGAAAAAAGAAAAATATTTAGAAATAGTTTTTTGAATAAATAATATAGAAAACGTATAAAGTACAGAACAAACATTCGCTTGCTCTGCACTTTTTTTACTCTGAATGATATACTGTAAAAGCAAGAATAATAAAGATAAAAACACTTTTTTTTACGTGTAGTAACAGGCAGTATTTACATATCCACAAATTTCAGAATAACAAGGAGAAACGTATGGATCATTTCAAATTACACTCCGAATACAAACCAACAGGCGATCAGCCCCAGGCAATTGAAAAACTGGTCAAAGGCTTTCAAGAAGGCAATCAATGTGAGACTTTGCTGGGTGTCACAGGCTCCGGTAAGACCTTCACCATGGCAAACGTCATTGCACAGTTAAATAAACCGACATTGATCATAGCGCACAATAAAACACTTGCAGCACAGCTGTACGGTGAGTTTAAGGAATTCTTCCCTGAGAACGCAGTGGAATACTTTGTCTCCTAGCATGAGAAAGTCACAAAACGGGTAGTATTTTGTGGTATGTGGGTGGTTGAACATCCAGATGTTGTGGAAGTGGTAGTGGTGAGAGTATAGGTGAAAAGCGGGTGGATGAAGAGGTTTTGTGACTTTTCATCGCCTGCTTTTTTGATTATAGAATTTGAAAAAATTAGTGTATAGGGGTTGAAGAGATGATATGATAAAATATGAAGATTTGCCAGTTGAATTAAAAAAATTATATTTATATTTGAGATAGAAAATTAAGTGAGAACTGAAATAAATAAGGAAATATAGGTGATGATGTTATGAATGGTATCTTGAAACTTGCAAAAAAATATTCCAAACAATATCATTTGAGTCTTCTTCCGTGTGAAGATTCAAACAATCTTTTGTGCAATCTAAATTTTTTATATGATGAAAAATGGGAAAATCAAAATTCTTATCCATATGAAATATTGACATATCTCTTTGACAGTTATTATGTTTTGCCTCAAAGACCAGATTTAGCAGCTTTGTTTTGTTGGCAAGCCATTAATCATTCATACTATGTGCAACAATTAGGTGATAATAGTATAGGATTTTGCGTGGATACAAAAGGTGTTGAACTTGTTAGGGAGGCTCTTTTGGCTGAATGGAATAACAGGTATAAGGCAATTTTGGAACCGTTTTTGTTGAAATTACCAATGAAGACTTTTCATTATGTCGCATCATATTTGTTAAAAGGATATGCAATGGAAAGTGCGGGGATTGCGGAAAAATATAGAGCATCGTCATATAAGTCTTTGAAAGGGAAAATCCCTGTGTTATCAGATATTTTGATTAATTCTTATGGAAATGTATATAACCAGATTGCAAATCCAGTGGTTGTGGGAAATAAAGTGGATTTAGGAATTGATAATTTGAATAAAGAAAAGAGTCGGGCAATAACACATAGTTTTGCAACGAAATTAAGAAAACTTGTGAAAGGCGATGAAGTAGAAATTACATTTTCTGACATAGCAAGAACAAAAAAGAGATATAGTTTTACAGAAGAGGAAAGACTTTCATTTGTTTTATTTGGTATTCTTTATGCTTCAAGATGTAATAATTTTCACGGGAATGTTGCGGCTCGAATGAATAGCATTAATGCCAATAAAGAGACGTTTGAGATGTATACAGATATTTTTTTGACGGAGTATATTATATTAGCGATACATATGCATAGTCAGGGAATATTATCTGATGCGGCGCTAGATAAAGTTAAGAGAAATGTGGAATTAATGATATAAATAAGACATTGAGAAAAGATAAAATGCAGCGGGAATACATACATGAAAATTTGTAATTGAGAGGAATGATGATAATGGATAAAATTGAATTGTCAAAACATAAAAAACAAGGAGATACATTGTATACACCATTTACCTCCCCAAGCGGTTTGGGGGCAAAATTAAGTCTTTCCAGTTGGGCAAGGTGTTGGTTGCCTGAATTTCTTTGGATTGGTTTAATTATCCGTAAGCAAGGGAGAAAAAAGGGTTTTGAAAATATGTATCATATAATTGAAGAGTTAAAAGACGAAGACATGGTAATTCCACAACTATCAAAGATTTTCGGATTATCCGCGGAACAGCAGAGAAAATATTGGTCAATAGTAACACGATATGTGGAGAAAAATATATTGTTGCCTTTAACAGTGGTGATTACTTCGGATATAAATGAGACTTTTTATGATTCTTTTTATGATTTTTCAATAAATGTTGATGAAAACATTTCGGAACTTTTGAATATTGCAAAGGAGACTAATAGATTTCATGATGAGTTGAGTACCGATATATGTTTTATAGTTGATTGGTTTTACATACAGAATGGGAGATTGTATATTTCAAATGAAATAGATATAGTTCCTACAGCGTTATCAGAATATTATAAATGCAATCATGAAGATGAAGCTATGAGAATATATAGACCTGTTATTAGATCTACATTCCAAGGGTTGTGCAATTTAGATTGTAGTAAGGAGTTTTCTGAGAAAATATGGAAAGTATTGGGGAAGATTTCAGAATGTAATCCTTTGGTAATAGTATGGGATGAGGAGAAGGAAAAAATGGAATTCTACGAGATTGCAAAGCAAACAATTGAATATTTCGCTGCAAATAATGAAGATAAGAAGATGGAAACTAAATATTCCGTAATCATGGGGATGACTTGTTATATTTACAAAATATATCAAGAAATTATAGAAAAACAGATGCAGAATAATATTAGCGGAAGGATTCTATTTAGAACAATGTTGGAGACATATATCAATTTAAAATATATGATGCAACAGGAAGATGAAGTGCCAGATGTTTATGATAGGTTCAAGGCATATGGAAATGGTAAGTATAAATTAGTAATGGCAAAGTTACGTGAGGAGAAATATACTGTATCGGATGATTCGCAGATTGATGAAAGAATAATGGAATTAATGGTGAATGAAGATATGGATGAAGCTTTTGTCAATATAAGTATTGGGTATTTTGATAAAACAAGTGTTAGGGCTAAATTTAAAAAATGTGGCGAAGATGAACTATATGAAATATATTACGAATACGCCACTAATTTTGCACATGGTATTTGGGGCGCAATTAGAGAATCATCCATGCTAATTTGCGACAATCCGGCACATATATATCATTGTGTACCAGATTATCATGCTGAACAGAATTTGCGTAGTGTGTTAAGTGATTGTGAAATGGTTATGAAGAAGACATTTGAAGCTATTGCAGATTATATAGAATTTCCGGAGTTTTATAATATTTAGTTAAATCCAAGGGGTGATATAAATGGTTGAATTGAAAGCTATAAAGCGAATCATGAATAATTATAGGATTTTGCTTGAGAGATATGAAGAAAAACTGGAAAGTTTTACTGTATCAGATTATAAAAGATTAATTGGTGAGGTAAAAATGTTCTGGTATCGAAATAGGAAAAGTATAGAGTACTTTGTCTCTCATATTACGGAAGATGACAAAGTGGCTTTCCTTGCAGGAGCAGTTCGCCTGGATATTGTGAGTAATGGACATTATGAATATATTTTGGTGGGGAGAGTCAGATTGATAAATGAACCACTGTTAAAAATGGCTATTTTATATAATGGTACGGAGGATGAAATTAATTTTGAATACACAAACCAATATGTGAAGGAGTGCATTCGAGATATATTGCTTTTACTTAGAGAATATACAGATGATTTTTATATCTTGCCAATAGAATATATTACAGTTAATAATGGGGAAGCTTATCATTTGGCGTTATCAAAAGCTGCTGAAAATATGATTCTCTCGATGTTTTCAACGGAATATAATGATATGCAGGATTTTTATGCAAAGAATGAAACATATGAAGATATTGAAAATAATTTATTACCACAAATAAAGAATCAGTTGATATTTGATGGGGTGGAAGATATTAAGATGCCATTGAGAGATAGATGTACTAATTATTTAAAATCAAATGGTCATATTATGCCTATGATGAAAAATATGAGTGAGGCACAATTATTTTATTTACTTGTAGTGCAATTTTGCATGCAAACAATTGATATAGTAATGGTTATGGATATCTATCATATGATTCCATTTATTAGAAATGATGTTACTTTTCAGTATTTTACTATACTCTCCCAGTCGAATTTATCAAGCAAATTTACAAAACAAAAATATTTGAATACATATATTCCATATGTTGTTCAGAAAGCTTTCGATTTTTCAGATAAGGAATACGGTTTTGTGAAATTACATATGGGAAATGGAAAGATGACTGATGCGATTATTAATGCGATTGAAGAAGAAAGAATTCCACTTCCGGGAGAAATTGTGAAGTGTGTTGAAAGTTATATGAGTTCTGTTGAATAAAGCCATGTTGTCAAAAATGTATGAAAAAATTAGGAGATGAATGATTAAGTAGAGTAATTATACATAGCCGATTGGTTCACCAAGAATCAGTCGGTTTTTTCATGCCCATTTTTATACATAGCCAGTCTCGTAAAAAGGATTGGCTATTAAATTTTTCGAGGAAGGAGGGAAACCCTATGACCAAGTGTAAAGTAATCGCCCTTGCAAATCAGAAGGGAGGAACAGCGAAGACCACAACTACATTAAATCTGGGAATTGGTCTTGCACATCAGGGGCGAAAAGTATTATTGGTTGATGCTGATCCGCAGGGGGATTTAACAACCGCATTAGGATGGACCGATGCAGATGATCTTCCGGTTACATTGGCAACACAAATGAAGAAGATATTACAAGATGAACCATTTGTGTATAATGAAGGTATTTTGCATCATGAAGAGGGAGTAGATATTATTCCGACTAACATTGAATTATCGGGCATGGAAATTTCACTGGTAAATGCTATGAGCAGAGAGCAGACTTTAAAGCTGTATTTGGCAGATTTGAAAAAGGATTATGATTATATCCTGATTGATTGTATGCCTAGTTTGGGAATGTTGACCATCAATGCGTTAGCTGCCGCAGATAGTGTAATTGTTCCAGTGCAGGCTCATTATCTTCCACTAAAGGGCATGACACAGTTAATGCAAACAATCGGTAAGGTACAGAGACAGCTAAATCCTAATCTGAAGATTGAGGGAGTATTGCTGACACTTGCAGATATGAGAACAAAACTTGCAAGGACAACAGAGACTAGCCTTAGAGAGAATTATGGAAAGCATATTAGGATTTTCAAAACTGTTATTCCAGTGGCTATCACAGCAGCAGAAAGCAGTGCAGCAGGACAGAGCATTTATGAGTATGACAAGAATGGAACTGTCGCAAAGGCGTATGCAGAATTTACGAGGGAGGTGATTCAGTGTGACGAAAAGCAGAGAAATAAACATGAATCTTCCCTCAGCCGATGATCTTTTTACAACGCAAGAAGAAAGAGACCAGAAGAATCAGGAATATGTAAAAAATATTTCTATTTATGAAATTACAGACTTCCCGAATCATCCGTTTAAGGTAAAAATGGACGATAAGATGTTGGAAACAATTGAGAGTGTCCGTGCTCATGGTGTATTAGTGCCTGCACTTGTCAGGGAAAAGCCAACGGGTGGGTATGAAATGATTTCTGGACACCGCAGGAAAATGGCAAGTGAATTGGCAGGAAAAGAGACAATGCCATGTATTGTAAGAAATCTTAGTGATGACCAAGCAGTCATTGTTATGGTTGACAGCAATCTTCAGCGAGAAGAAATCTTACCATCCGAAAAGGCATTTGCATATAAGATGAAGTTAGAGGCTATGAAGAGACAAGCTGGACGTCCAAGAAAAAATTCTGTGCCAGTGGCACAGGAATTTCGAGGAAAGACTTCAAGAGAAATATTAGGTGAGCAAGTTGGAGAAAGCCAAGACCAAATCCGCCGTTATATCCGCCTTACAGAACTTATCCCAGAAATCCTTGAAATGGTCGATGACAAAAAGATTTCTATGCGTCCGGCAGTAGAATTGTCTTATTTGCCGAAAGAGGAACAGGAGATATTGTACGACACCATGGAGTCGGAGGCTTGTACCCCAAGGCATTCACAGGCAATCAAAATCCGCAAATTTTCAGCAGAAGGCAGATTGAATGAAGATGTTTTACTGTCGATTATGTCAGAAGAGAAGCCAAATCAGGTAGAGCAATGGAAAATTCCAAAGAACCGACTGAAGAAATATTTTCCATCGGGGACTTCACAACAAAAAATGGAAGAAACCATTATCAAAGCACTGGAATTATACCGGAAACGGGAAAAAAGCAGGGAACGATAGGTATTTTGACACCAAGGGAGAAGTCTATCTGTTGGTGGTCAATGAGAAATCATCCTTTTTCTGTTTTCCCCTCCCCACACCCTACCCCTTTGGTTTACCAGCAGATTACCAGCCGAAAAGACAATAAGGAGCCGGGAACATTTTCTCTTTCGGCAGGTCAGAGATTCCCATACCCTGCATGACAGCAGGGAGTAAACAGCATAAAGCAACAACAGGCGTTCCAGACGGACGTCTTTTTTTGATTGAAAAGAAAGGAATTGTAGAAAATGAAGAAGATATGGAAACGAGTGTGTACAGGGATTCTTGCCCTGACCACGATTTTAACCGCATTACCGATTTCAACAGTTCAGGCAGCGGAAACACAGTATTGGACGGAATCCTCAGAGAGAGTCGGATATATTGAACATGTGATGAATGATGGAACCATTCATTCTACATTCAATGAAGGTCACATGAAAGTAGAGGGTGAAACCGCCTATTGTGTAGATATTAACACTGGATTCAAGAATGGGTATAAAACCAGACACGATGCAAGTTCCAGCATGAGTGCTGCACAGATTGAAGATGTGGCATTGTCACTGGAATATGTAAAGCAGTATAGGGGCAGTCACAGTAACCTGAATGCGAATCAGGGATATCTGTTGGAACAGTGTGTGGTATGGCAGAGACTCAGTGAACAGTTAGGCTGGCAGTGTGATAATGTACGAGCTGCATATTCTGAGATTTCGCAGGATATTCAGAATGAAGTGTATGCAGGAGCGAGAGCATTTGTACAGGCGAACAAAGGTCGCTATAAATGTGGTGGATATATCTATACTGGCGAAGGACAGGATCTCGGACAGTTTTGGGCAGAACTGAATGTCGGAAATGCGAAGGTAAAAAAGACTACAGCAAATGAAAGTATCACAAAAGCAAATGCAATGTATTCCATTGCCGGAGCAACTTTTGGCATATTCTCAGACCAGAATTGCAGTAAGCAGATTGGAACGCTTACAACAAATGGGAATGGTGAGACAAATGAAGTTGAAGCGACTGCAGGGACTGTTTATATCAAAGAACTTTCTGCACCGAAGGGATATAAGCTGGATACGACAGTACGCAGTCTGAAAGTTGAAGCAGGAAAGACAGCCGTATTAAATGTTTCCGATGTTCCGAAAGTAACAGAGACATTGGTAGATCTGTTCAAGATTGATATGGAGACAGGAAAAGCAACCGCACAGGGTGATGCAGCACTGTCAGGAGCAGAGTTTACCTGGCATTATTATGACGGATTTTATACAAAAGATAACTTACCAGAGAAAGCAACACGTACCTGGGTTACAAAAACGGTGGCAGAAAAGAGCAGTGACGGAAGTATTCATTATGTGACAAAACTGTCAGATGCTTACAAAGTATCGGGAGATGCATTTTACACTCAGAATGAAAAAAGCGTATTACCACTTGGAACACTGACTGTTGAGGAGACAAAAGCACCAGACGGATATTTACTGGACGGAGCTTATATGCAGGCAGGGGACAGCACAGAGCAGATCAAAGGAATGTATCTGACACAGATCACGGAGGACGGAGAACTTGCAGTTCTTTCCGGAAGCAACCAGTATTCCGTATCTGACCAGGTAATCCGAGGTGGTGTGAAGATTCAGAAATGTGATTTAGAGACAAAAGATACCAAAGCACAGGGAAGTGCCACATTAAAAGATGCAGCATTTGCAATTATTTCTCTGAATGAGAATCCGGTTCTGGTAGAAGGAAAACTGTACAAGAAAAATGAGACAGTTAAGACAATTCAGACAGGGATTGACGGAATTGCAACAACGACAGCAGATTTACTTCCATATGGCAAATACAAACTGGAAGAAACCAAAGCGCCGGAAGGTTATCTGACTGACGGAGCAAAAGCAATTGAATTTTCGATTACGGAAAATGGAAAAATTGTGAATTTAACAGACGAAAGCCATTCCATTTACAACCAGATTAAACGTGGAGATCTGGAAGGAGTCAAGATTGGAGCAGGCAAACATAAGAGACTGGCTAATGTACCATTCAAAATTACCAGCAAGACAACCGGTGAGAGCCATATCGTAGTGACAGATAAAAATGGTCAGTTTTCAACCGTTTCCGATTGGGCGTCTCATAAGAAAAATACAAATGTCGGGAAAACAAGTGAGGACGGTATCTGGTTCGGAACTTCTGAGCCGGATGACAGTAAAGGTGCATTACTTTATGACACTTATGAGATTGAGGAGTTAGCTTGTGAATCCAACAAAGGCATGAAATTGATTCCAGCATTTGAAGTTGTTGTCAGCAGAAATAAAGTAACAATCGACCTTGGGACACTGACCGATGAGTATGAAAAAGAGATTACTATTCATACAACAGCAACGGATAAAGAAACGGGCGAAAAAATAATTGTTGCAGGAAAGAAAGTAACGATTGTAGATACGGTTACGCTGGACGGTCTGGAAGAAGGAAGAAAATATCAGTTAAAAGGCTGGCAGATGCTGAAAGAGGAAAATGCAGAACTGCTCATTGATGGAAAGCGTGTGGAGAGTGATTATACCTTTGTTGCTGACAATGAAAAAATGAAAGTAGAAATTTCTTATATGTTTGATGCATCAGAACTTGGCGGACAGAATCTGGTTACATTTGAAGAATTATACGATCTGAAGAATCCGGAAGAACCTGTAAAAGTTGCAGAGCATAAGGACATTGATGATGAAGGTCAGACAGTCCTGATTACCGAGCGAAAGATTTTGATTCATACCACAGCAACTGATCAGAATGGCAAGAAAGAAATCGAAGCCGGAAAAGATCTGACGATTGTGGATACGGTTACTTTAGAAGGACTGGAAATCGGTACGAACTACAAGTTGTCTGGTTGGCAGATGGTTAAGGCAGAAAATGCAAAGCTGCTCATTGATGGCAAAGAAGTTACCAATGATTATGAATTTACAGCGGATAAGGAAAACATGGAAGTGCGGATTGAGTTTACTCTCGACGGCAGCACTCTTGGAGGAAAGCAGCTTGTAACCTTTGAAGAACTGTATGATATGATAAATCCAGAAGAACCGAAAAAGGTAACAGAGCATAAGGACATCAACGATGAAGGTCAGACTGTAACCATCAAAGAAGTACCGGAAACACCAACCCCAGAGACACCAGGTACTACTACAAAGACCAGTAACCCTCCGAAAACAGGAGATACGGCAAATGCAGCTTTATGGATAGCCATTCTGGTATTATCAGCAGCCGGAATCACAGGAGTTCGTATCTGGAATAAAAAGAAACAGGTTAAGAGATTAGGAATTGAAGAAAAGAAAGAAGAGAAGGAGTAAAACAGAGGGCGGCGATAAGCTGCCCTTTGATGCTGAAATGGGAAAGAATCAGAAAGCAATAAAAGTATTACAGCGTTTATTTGATGCCGGATACGGAAAGAGATTGTCAATATGACGATGGATGAGATGCTTGCTTTGCCGGGAGTGAATGTAGCAGATCTGTGCATTATCAGTGAGTTGCAGAAAAGCATTAAGACAAACAAAGTGATAAGCTATTTGTCAGGGAAAACAGAAGCAAGGGAAGAAACGAAAGGAGCAGATTATGGTGGAACAACCTAAATATTTGGAAATGACATTATCACAATTGAAATCATATGTGGAATCTTCAGAGAGTAATGTTCTTCTGGTTGTAGAATTTCCAAAAGGAGATCAGAACAATGGGGAATGAATTGGAAGTTGTAAATATCCGTCTAGTAAAAGAACCATCTCTTTATAGTGAGCAGACATTGGACAGTCCACAGGCTGTTGTAGAATTGATGGCGAAGGAGTTATCTCAATACGACAGAGAAGTATTTTGCATCCTGAATATGAAAAATAATGGACAGGTAATCAATATGAATCTGGTCAGTGTTGGAACGATCAATGCATCTTTGGTAATTCCCAGAGAAGTTTTTAAGAGCAGTATTCTGGCAAATGCTTCTGCAATCATTGGACTTCATAATCATCCCAGTGGCAATGTGAAACCGTCAAAAGAGGATATGATCGTTACGAAAAAGCTGCAGAAGTGCGGACAGCTACTGGGAATAGAATTGCTGGATCATATCATTGTCGGTGGAACTAATGGAAAGATGCTCAGCTTCCGAGAAGAAAAGATGTTGAATGTGACAGGAAGGATGGACTGGGAAAGATAGGGCAAGCGGTGGAGAGTCAGGGAATCTATGATATAAAGATTCCTTGACTTAACAAAAATAAAATGATTTTGAAGAAAAAGTGCAAAATAAGAATAAAAAATTGACTCTATCATACAATAAGACTATAATATAAATATGATTTTGTTAAAAACAAGCAGAATGGAGGTAATAAAATGCTTCTTGAATTTAAAACAAAAAATTATAAATCTTTTGTAGAAGAGGCAAGCTTTTCAATGGTAGCTGCGCCAAAACAAAAGGGATTAGATTATAGTCTTATGAAGACAAAAATAAAAGGAAAAGAGATAAAAGGGTTAAGTTCTTCGGTTATTTATGGACCGAATGCGGCAGGAAAAACTAATATTATTGGTGCGATGGATATATTGCGGGCAATTGTTTTGAGAGGAAATATCAGAAATTCTGAAGAAAAATCATCACCAAACCCAGCTGCAGCAGCATTAGAATTGATTCCAAATAATAATGAAATGGAATCAAAACCGGTATGTTTTGAAATAGAATTTTATGAGGAAGATGGAGAAAATCATAAATTTAAAATACACTATGAATTAGAGGTTGATCTTGGAACCTTTCTTGAGGAGGAACATCAAAGAAAAATCCTTGCAGAAGTGCTGGAGGTCAATGGAGAAAGAGTATTTGAACGTACGCAAGATCTGAAAATAGAGAACTTAAAGGTTATTAAAGATTATTTGTCGGATATAACAGAACAGAACGCAGACAGTGTAAATGAAATTGCGAAAAACAGTTTGAATCAAGAAGAATTATTTTTAACCAATGGTTTTAAGTTGATTTTTTCGCCTAAATTCACAAAGCTGATTGTTGATTGGTTTACGAATAAGTTTATGGTGATTTATCGTGCGGATTCGATGCAACTGATTAAAAGATTTGCAGATCCAAAAAAGAAAGCAATCTATGTTGAAAAAACAACAGATGAAGCTGCAAAATTATTTGGAATTAATTCAAATGCAGTAGGATATGTCGTGAGCGATGACGAGCCTGATGCAAAATTATATTCTGTATTTAAAAATATGAAAAACAAAAAGACTACGGCGGTTGCAGCAGATATTTTTGAGTCATATGGAACGATTCGATTTATCAATATGTTTCCTCTTGTAATTAAAGCGATGCAAACGGGTGGAACATTGGTGGTGGATGAATTTGATGCATCCATTCATCCGATGGCATTGATGAGTATTATCAATGTATTTCACAATGATGATGTAAACATCCATCATGCACAGCTTATATTTAATACTCATAATCCGATATTTTTGAATTCAAACCTTTTTAGGAGAGACGAGATTAAGTTTGTTGAGCGTGATGATGATACACATGACAGCGTATTATATGCATTATCTGATTTTGGCACAACAGGTGATAAGGGTGTTCGTAAGCACGAAGATTATATGAGTAAATATTTCATCAGCCAGTATGGAGCAATAAAGGATATTGATTTTACACCAATCTTTGAAGAAATCTTATGTGATGAAAAAGAGGGATAGGGATGGCAAAGAGAAAACCAACAAATAAATATTATTTCAGTGTTGAGGGAGAAACAGAACAGTGGTACTTAAAATGGCTGCAGGACACGATAAATAATACTGAAAAAACTGCATGCAAGGTGTCCATTGATTGTCCGGTAAGGAAGAATCCATTAAAGCATGCGAAGTCATTGATCGTTACCAGAAAGATTGAAATCTATCATTTTTTTGATTACGAAAGTGATGAACCGCTTCATGTCAGAGGCTTTCAAGAAGCTCTGGACAATATGAAGAAGGCAGAAAAAATAGGAAAACAGATAAAATATAAATCTGGATATAGTAATTTTACTTTTGATTTATGGATCATTCTTCATATGACGAACTGTAATGCGTCATTTTCACATCGAAAACAGTATATTACACCGATTAACCGGGCGTTTGGAGAAAAATTTCAAAATATGGACGAATTCAAAGAAGAGAATAATTTCAAGAGATGTCTTAAGAAAATGGACTTGTCCAATGTAATTGCGGCTGTTGATCGGGCAAGAAAAATTATGCAGAGAAATCAGGACAATGGATATACTTTGTATCAATATAAAGGGTATCAGTATTATAAAGAGAATCCTTCATTGACTGCATGGGAGGCTATTGAGAAGATATTGAAGGATTGTGAATTAATAGGAAAGTAAAAGATACATGCTGTTACTAAAAATAAAAATGCAATGGGAGTATATATGTATAAATTTAGAATAGATAAATTAGAACTAAATACTATAGATGGAGTAATAGATTTTGAACCTAGACGGATCAATGTAGTTATTGGACCCAATAATTCTGGCAAAAGTAGATTTTTGAAAGAATTAAGAGATTGGCTTAGTGGAGATAAAACAGATATTAAAATTATCAATCAAATTGAGTATTCTTATCCAGAAAGCTATCAAGAGGTGGAAGAGTCTTATAATGTCAAAAATAAAATGACAAAAGATATGTATGGAAATTGGATTTTAAGAACATATTTAAATAAATCAAATCAACCTTGGGACGTAAATACTACGTTTGAAAGTTATTTTACGAGAAGTTTAAATTCTGTTGCTCCAGAGTGGGAAGATTTTTTCAAAAATATTGTACGAGAAAAAAATGAGATATCATTTTTTCAGTATTTTGGACCATTATTTTTTCGATATTTAGGAACAGAAGAAAGATTAACAATTTGCAAAATGCAAAAAAACTATGGATTAGATAGTACTAATACAAATTATCTTACATCTTTTAAATTTGAAGATAAAGTGTTGCAGGAATTGTCAGCTAATGTTAAACGAATATTCAAGAAAGATATAATATTAGATACACAAACATTAGGTGATAGATTAGGTTTTCGTGTTGGTGAAGATTTTGGATATTTGCGGGGGACATTTGAGCAAGAAAAAGAGGGAGTTTTACAATTATTTAATGAGAAATTATTAGATGATCAAGGGGATGGATTGAAAAGTTACGTATCTACTTTTTTGTCATTAAAAACAAAAGAAAATGATGTATTGTTAATAGATGAACCGGAAGCTTTTTTACATCCACCATTAGCACGTCAATTGGGGGAACTTATAGGAGAGTTTGATGAAAATAAACAAATATTTGTTTCAACACACAGTGTGGAAATTTTGAAAGGGATACTATCTAAAAATACAGATATAAATGTAATAAGAATTACACAACCGGAATCATTGAAAAATAGTATAGATTTAGTTGATAAGGGAGTGTTACAGACAATTATACAATCTCCTCTTTTAAGAGTCTCGAGAGTATTGGAAGGTTTGTTTTGTGAAAAAGTAATTGTGACGGAAGCAGAGGCAGATGAGTTGGTTTATCAAGAATTAATAGAAAAAGTGTTTCCACAGTCAGGTCTGTATTTTGCACATGGACAAAATAAACAAACTTTAGCGGAAATAGCAGAAATGTATAAAGCTGTAGGTATAAGATATGAGGTTATTACAGATTTTGATATATTAAGAGTAAATGATGAATTTAATAAATTTATAAAAAAATGTCAATTGATGAATCTGAAAGACAACGATATAGAGGATATATTGGCAAATTGAGGGATAAGATTGATGAAGAAATAAATGCTGATGGAATGGATGCTGATGAGAAGAAAAAAGCTTTAAAAGCAAATAGAGATCAGGTATATCATCAAGAAGGAATAAGACATTTAAATGAAGGGGAATTAAAAGAAAATATTGAAGAATTATTAAAAAAAATGGGAGAAAATCATTTACATATATTAAACACAGGAGAATTGGAAACATTGTTGCTGCCTTTCGATATTCCATATACGAATAATAAAAGTCATTGGGTTGTATCTGCAATAAATAAAATTGCTTCATTAAGTAAAAAGGATGTAGAAGAAAATGAAAATATATATAAATTTATAGAAGAAATAGTGTTGTCGTAGGTCACTAAAATTTACAAAAAGGAATTACATAGCCAGTTGGTTCCACCCCAAGGAATCGCCTGGCTATTTTCATGCCCGGATATTATCCCCAATAATATCAATCTAAGGCAAGAAAGGAGATGAAAATTATGCCATATATACCACCATCGGTCGTGCGGGAGGTCAAGCGGATGGATTTGCTTACGTACTTGAAAAATTATGAACCATACGAATTAGTTCACTTTTCTGGCAACACCTACACTACCAGAACACACGATAGTTTGAAAATATCAAATGGGAAATGGATGTGGTGGAGTCAGAGAACCGGTGGCAGATCAGCACTGGATTATCTGATCAAAGTAAGAGGATACAGTTTTTTAGAGGCGGTTGAATTGCTTGCAGAACGGGCAAATATTCAGCCGCCTCTTTTTGTATCTGAGAATGTTCCGATGGAGAAACAGTTACTGTTGCCAAAGAAAAATCAAGATGATCAGAAAGTGATTGCGTATCTTTTAGGACGTGGGATTGATAAGGAAATCATTCAGTTTTGTTTGGAGTCCGGAAGAGTTTATGAAAGTGCATTTCATCATAACGTAGTGTTTGTAGGGATGGATGAGAAAGATAATCCGAAATATGCAGCTCTTAGAGGAATCGGAACCAGCTTTATAGGAGAAGCAAATGGAAACGATAAGAATTATTCTTTTTCCATTTTTGCAGAGAAATCCAATGATACGGTGCATCTGTTTGAGTCAGCCATTGATTTGTTATCCTATGCGACGTTGCAGAAATTAGACGGGAAAGAGTGGAGGAGAGAACATTTATTGTCACTGGCAGGTGTTTATCAGCCAGCAAAAGAAATTGAAAAAAGTAAAGTCCCTGCAACGTTGGTCAGGACATTAAAAATGCATCCAGAGGTGAAGACAATCGTTCTGCATTTGGATAATGACCGTATTGGAAGACTTGCCACAAAAGCAATTTCTACAGTACTTCCGAAGCAATATCAGATAAAAGATGTACCACCAAAACAAGGAAAAGATTACAACGATCTGCTCTGCATCAAGTTAAATCTGGCAATTACAAAGAGAGAAAAAAGCATGAAAAAGAATATGTCTGGTCATGAAAAATATGAGAGATAGAAGGTGAAAAAAGATATGAAAATTGCAAGATATGAGCTGAAGGTTGTGTATAAGAAAGAACTGATTTTGATGAAGGAAGACGATGTAGACAGCGAAGAACTGTTGAAGATTTTTCTGGAAACACAGTTGAAAGAGGAAAAAGAACCGAGTGAATTACTAGGAATTATTGCTGAGAAAGTGTCAGAAGAAAGCTGTACGGAGCAGTGTGAAAGTTGTCAAAAGTATTGTCCGGCAAGTGAAGAATGTATGGCAACTGATGAAAATGTACGATGCACAAAGTGTGAATACTTGTGTGAAACTTGCGGGATTTGTGAACTGAAAGAATAAAAAAAGCAAGTGCTTTTTCGGCAAGTAAATCTTCTGATACCCGGAACAGTGAGACGGGTGCAGATGAATACACAATACCAGCAAGCAACGCCTTTGGATTGCCACACAGGTTTCCTGTCTGGCAGTCTGCGGCAGCTTGTCAGGGGAATCCCTGAAACCCTCAGAAAATGAAAAAGGAGAAAGTAACAATGTTGAAGTTTATTTGTGGAGTATTAGTAGGTGGCATTATAGGAGTAGTGTTGATGTGCCTGTTGCAGATTAACAAGATTCAGTAGACAAAAAGAAAGGAGATACAAGATGCAGGTTGAAGTATCAATGAAAGACAAGAAGAAAGCAGAAAGACGGTATCAGGAATATTTAAAGAAAATGAACAAGAAGAAGGGAGAACAGAAGAAATGATTGCAAGAGAAATGATAGCAGAAAAAGTGTTTGCGGAAAGTGTAGCAAAGGACATCAGGAATTTTCTCCCAGAAAAATATGAGAATGCAGAATTTCAGGTAATGCAGATGAATAAAAATAATGGAGTCCAGATGATAGGAGTACAGGTAAGACTACAGGAAGAAAATGTGTGCCCAGTTGTTTATGTAGGGTCGTTTTTTAATGAAATACGTTTGGGTGAACCTGTTGAGAAAGTGATGAATGAAATTGCAAAATGCATGGAAGAAGCAGGCAATGCCCCATTTGTGGACTGTGGTATCAACCCAATGGATTATGATTCAGTGAAGGAACATCTGGCAGTGATGCTTGTAAACACCCAGGCAAACAAACGAATGTTACAGGAAATGCCTCATGAAAATATCGAAGATCTGTCGGCTATCTGTTATGTGGATTTTCCGGTAAAGTCTAACGATGGAAAAGCGACTATGAAGGTGAAAAATGAACATCTTAAGATGTGGAATGTGGATGCAAAGGAAATGTTCCAGCAGGCCAGAGCAAATATACAGCCTGTAAATACACCGATTCTTCAGTCAATGGACGAGATGTTGTTGAGTATTTTTAATGAAGAAGGACATGCAACAAACCTGTTAGATGAAAATGTTGATTTTGGACTTCGTTCACATGATATGCTGTATGCACTTACGAATGTAGAAAAGCAATATGGAGCATCTATGATCACGCAGCCAGAAGTTTTAAATAAATTGGAAAAGCTTTTTCCAGAAGGATTTTATGTGTTACCGTCATCTGTGCATGAAGTTCTGATTGTTCCGGATAATGGAGAGATGGAACCGAAAATGCTTGGTGAAATGGTACGGGAAGTAAATAAAAATGAAGTGGAACGGCAGGAGGTTCTTTCAGACAGAGTTTACAGCTACGATAAAGAAAAACACCAGATTCGCCAGGAACCAGATTCTATACAGAAAGTAAAGGAGATGGAGCGTTGAGAAAACGTAATGTAGCAATCCTTTTTCGATTGAACAAAAAAGAAGCGGAGGCGTTGGATAAGAAAGTAAAGAAAAGCGGGCTGAACCGGGAATCTTACCTGAGACAGTTGATTTCTGGTGTTGTTCCAAGAGACGCACCGCCGCCAGATTATTATTCTATGATGCGGGAGCTGCATAAGATTGGAAATAACTTAAATCAGATCGCACAGAAAGCTCATGTGTTAAATGTGGTAGATGTGCAGCGTTACGATAAGGAAGTGCGGAAGTTCAATGAAGCAGTCCGTAAGATTACAGAAGCAGTGATACTTCCAGAGAAAAATGAATCATGGCAGTGACATCAATCTGGAGCATCAAGGGGTGGATTGGAAAAGTAATCAATTATGCGGAGAATCCGGATAAGACGAAAGAGAACAATGAAGGGCGAATATCTGAGAATCAATCACGATCCACACAAGGACTTAATGATGTAATTACCTATGCGGTGAATGCAGAAAAGATCAGACGGAGGCAATCTGAATCTATGGAAATGGAACTTGTCGGAGAAGCGGAAGAACTGATGGAACAGTATGTATCTGGAGTTAATTGTGCACCGACAACAGCCAGAGAAGAAATGATTGCAGTCAAAAAGCGTTTTGGAAAGGAGGACGGAATTGTTGCATTTCATGGCTACCAGTCTTTTGCACCGGGAGAATGTAATCCGGCAATGGCACATGAGATTGGGAAGAAGCTGGCAGAAGAATTGTGGGGTGGTCAGTATCAAGTGCTGATTGCAACTCATTTGGATAAGGCAAATCATTTACACAATCATTTTGTGGTGAACTCTGTTTCATTCCTTGACGGGAAAAGATACCACAGGACAAATCAGGATTACCGGGATATGTGGATGGTGTCAGACCGTTTATGTAAAGAATACCAGTTATCGGTTGTGAGGCAGCCAGAACAGGGAAAAGGAAAACATTATGCCGAGTGGCAAGCAGAACAGGATGGGAAGCCGAGTTATCACAGCATGGTAAAGGCAGATGTTGACGAGGCAATCCGAAAGGCGAGGACTGAAAAACAGTTCTTTTTTTATTTGCGGGAAAAAGGATATTCTTTTAAGTTCGGGAAAGACATTACCATTCGTCCGGAAGGGCGGGAGCGTGGTCTGAAGTTAAAGCGGAATTTTGGAGAGAATTATTCACTGGAAGCAATCAGGGTTCGGATTCTGGAAGAAAATGAATTACCTGCCGAGAAGAAATTTCCGGTTCAGAGGCATTACCGGATTCGGGTATCCGGCAACTTCAAGCAGACAAGAAAAATCGGAGGACTTCGGGGATTGTATCTGCATTACTGTTATCTTTTAGGAATCCTACCGAAGAATCGCCCGTCAATATCTGCTAAACAGGTGCATGTATTGTTCCGGGAAGATTTATTAAAACTAAATACCATTTCAAAAGAGACGAAGCTGCTCTGCCATTATCACATAGATACTGCAGAGCAGCTTTTTTCGTTGAAAGAAAGTTTGCAGAAGAAAACGGAGCAGTGTGTGGAGGAGCGGAAGCACCTGCGTTATAAGATCCGGGCAGACAGACCGGAAGAAGAAATAGAGGAAATGAAAGAGCAGATAAAAGTTCTGACAGAGAAAATTGGAACGCTCAGAAAGGAGGCAGCACTTTGCGATGGAATCGCCGCACGTTCCAAGGTAATCGAAGAAAAATTTAAGACGGTGCGGGAAGAAAAAGAGAAGAAGGAGGAACAAAGCCATGAACACATCAGGCGAAGCCGCTGACCAGGTGGTACGAATGTCGTTGGAAGTCGGTGAAGCAGCATTGAAGATCAGTGGTACAGGTGCGAAGCATCTGGCAGTGATGCTGTATACAGTCTTAAAAGAGAAGAAAAAGACAAAAGGCAGAGTAAGACTTGAAACATTGGTTAAATCAGGTAGACCACTGACGGTATTTTCGGTGAAAGAAAGTGATCTGAAACAATTCGTGCAGGAAGCAAAGCGATATGGCGTGTTATATTGTGCAGTCCGAAATCCCAAAGGAAGCAGTGACGGACTGGTAGATGTGATTGTAAAGGAAGAAGATGCACCAAGAATCAACCGTATCGTAGATAGATTCCAGTTTGCATCTGTAACAGAAGCAGCGAAGATTAAGACGGAAATTGAGCGGACACGTGCAGAAAAAGCAAAAGCCGGAAAATCAGAGAAGCAGGAAAAGAAGCCGGAAAAAGTACAGGTTCAGCAGGAAAAACAGGGACAGGCAGAACCGGAGAAAGATTATCCGCAGAAATCCAAGGAGGATCAGCTTATGGACGAGTTGTTTGGAGAGTCGGTGAAGAAAGAGGGTAAGGAGCAAAACCCCTCTTTGGCAAAGACGACCAAATCCCGTCTGTCCGAGCCTACCTCAAAGAAGCAAGAGAAAACCGCAGAGGGTACTTCTAAGCTATTTACCCCGGAAAAACCAGAGAAACTATCGGTCAGAAAGGAACTTCGGGAAATACAGAATGCAAGGAAGAAAGAAGCGGAGCGGCGTGAGAATAGAAATGATCCGGTGAGAAATCAGGGAAATAAAGACCGGAATCAGATTCGCCACCAGCAGCCACAACAGAAACGAAAACCAAGGAAAGGGAAAGAGAGGTAAATTTTATGGATAATAGTTTTGATTCTTTATTAAATGCATCGGCTGTACCACAGGATGAAAAGGTACAGGCATTTATTGCGGAAAGCAGAAATAACAGGAATCGCTGCTATGAGTTGTCAGAGCAGGTAACCGCACAAGTGGCAACGGATGGGAAAATGCTGCAGAAGTATCTGGATGTACAGAGTACCTTTGATCGATATACTACCAATAATGCACTTCTGATTCTGGCACAAAGACCAGATGCACAGAAATTAGGTGACTATGGATACTGGAGAGATCATGGATTTTATTTAAAACGTATGGAACGACAGAATCCAGTTCTGATTTTAGAGCCGGGAAAAACATATAAGCGTGAAGATGGTACAGTTGGAAATTATTATAATGCGAAAAAGCTGTATGATATTTCTCAGACAACAATGTCCGATACAACAATCCAAAAGTCAGAATATGAAGAACATGATTTAATCCGGGCGTTAGTCAGTACCCCTCCGGTAAATATTGTTGCGGCAGAACCAGAACAGATGCCGGATGAAAAAGGAGCATTTTTTAAACCGGAAGAAGGTTGTATTTATGTAAGAAAAGGGATGAGTGCACAGGAAATCTTTCAGAATCTTGTGCCGGAATTGGTATTTGCCGGATATGCGGATGGAAATCCACACTATGATAAAAATGAAGATGCATTTCATGTATCGTGTGCGTCTTATATGTTGTGTAAAAAATATGGAATGGATACCAGTCGATATAATTTTTTACATGCACCAGAGTTTTTTGAAAATATGGAACCACAGGAGGTAAGAGGAGAGCTTTCTAAAGCAAGAGATGCAGCTAATGCAATATCAGGAAGAATGACGAGAGTGTTAGAGCAGGACAAAAATCTGAATCAGCGTCAGCAGGAAAAGAGCGAGGTTGAACAGAAGGAATCTGAAGTTAAAACAGGTGAACAGAAAACTCAAGAGCATGATAGAGGTGAAGCACGCTAGAAAAATCAGGGAAAGGAGAATGCAAAATGAGCAGTGATACGATCACGTTAGAACTGGATAAATATGAGAGCGGTGTGGTGTTCCATTCCCTGAAAGATAAGCGGAATCAGATGCTGAAAGAGGGAAAGGATACGGAGCTTGTCGATAATGTTCTGATGAAAGTGATAGAGAAAATCGAAGTACCGCCGGAGAAGGAAAAGCGAGGACGCAGAAGCCATGAAGAACGATGATGAGCAGAGTGGTCTGATACTGGCAGTAATTGGAATTATCCCGGTTATCTGGTTTGCGTTACTTGTCGCACCTTATCTTTCGTCTGGTCTTATGGGGATTCTGGAAGGAGTCCCGGAAGCAATGAACCACCCGTTTTCGATTCAGTTATGTGGGGACAGTGTAAAAACTGTCCTTATTTTTTTGCTGTCTTACGCCATGGGAATCGGGATTTATATTTCTACCAGGAAACATTACCGACGAGGCGAAGAACATGGCTCTGCCAAATGGGGAAATGTGAAAAAAATCAATCGCAGATACAGGGAGAAGCGATTTACAAAAAATAAGTTGATGACCATGCATGTACGAATCAGCTACAATATGCGGAAACATTTGCGAAATGTATTGACGGTTGTGATTGGCGGTTCCGGTTCAGGAAAGACCAGATTTTTTGCAAAGCCGAATCTGATGCAGGCGAATACCTCTTTTGTGGTTTTAGATCCAAAAGGAGAGAACTTGCGGGACACTGGGTATCTTCTGGAAGAAAAAGGATATGAGGTAAGAGTGCTTGACCTGATCAATATGGAAAAGAGCCATTGCTATAACCCGTTTGTATATCTGAAGGATGATAACGATGTGCAGAGACTGGTGACGAACCTGTTCAAAGCGACTACACCAAAAGGCAGTCAGTCCAACGATCCATTTTGGGATACCGCAGCTTCCATGTTGTTACTGGCACTGATTTTCTATCTGAGATATGAAGCACCAGAGGAGGAGCAGAATTTCCCGATGGTAATGGAAATGCTTCGTGCCGGAGAAGTCAGAGAGGACGATGACCAGTACCAGTCACCGCTTGATGAATTGTTTGAGCGGTTGGAAATGAAGAACCCGGAACATATCGCAGTAAAGTATTACAAAGATTATCACTCTGGTAGTGCCAAGACATTAAAATCCATTCAAATCACATTAGCCGCAAGACTTGAGAAATTCAACTTATCCAGTCTGGCAGCACTGACTGCAACAGATGATTTAGACCTGCCATCACTGGGAGAGCGGAAAGTGGCTTTATTTGCGTTAATCCCGGACAACGACACCAGTTACAACTTTCTGGTGTCAATTTTATATACCCAGTTATTTCAGCAGTTGTTCTATCTGGCAGACCATAAATATGGTGGAAGACTTCCAGTTCATGTGCATTTCCTCATGGACGAATTTGCAAATGTTTCACTGCCTGATGACTTTGATAAGATTCTGTCCGTTATGCGTTCCAGAGAAGTGTCAGTCAGTATTATTTTGCAGAATCTGGCACAGTTAAAGGCATTGTTCGAAAAGCAGTGGGAAAGCATTATTGGAAATTGTGATGAATTTTTATATTTAGGCGGCAATGAGCAGGGAACACATAAATATGTCAGCGAACTTCTTGGCAAGGCAACGATTGACACGAACACCTATGGAAAGTCAACAGGACATTCCGGGAACTATTCCACCAATTATCAGAATACAGGGCGGGAGCTGATGACACCCGATGAAGTTCGCATGTTGGATAACCGATATGCGATTCTTTTTATTCGTGGAGAAAGACCAATTTTAGACGAGAAATTCGATATTTTAAAGCATCCCAATGTGGGACTTACGACTGACGGAAACGGGAAACCATATCTGCATGGTACGGTTGGCCGGGCGGTGGCAAGTATCTCATTGGGAGACAGTTTAGAAGGTGAACTTACAGACGATTCACTGGAATCGGAAGATTACGAATTATTATCCGATGAAGATCTGGAAGAAATCATACAGAAATATCAGTAAATCCAAGAAAAATATATAGGAGGCTATCAAAAATGAAGTTAGATATGCGAAAGAAGCAGGAGAAGAAAGAAACCACAAAAGTAACGAAGAAGCTGCCAATGACAGCAAAAATGAAACGTGCCATGGCAGTGTATATTGCAATGGTACTGTTTATGACAGCAGGAGCAAGTACCGTATTTGCGGCAGACGATCCACTGACCGTTATCAATAATCTGTCCACATTTATTTTTGGATTGATTCGTGCTATCGGAATGATTTTATTAGGATTTGGAATTGTGCAGGTTGGTTTATCACTGAAATCTCATGATCCAAGCCAGAGAGCAAACGGATTTTTAACGTTAGCAGGCGGTGTAATCATTACATTTGCAAAAGAAATCCTGAATCTGATTACAGGTTAAGAAGAAAACAAGAAAATGGGACGGTGCAGGCCCGAAAGGAGCCGCACCGACCCGGCTAAGACAGGAGGTGTTTAGAAAGTGTCAGATAACTGGGTAGTACAGAACTTGCAAAATGCCCTGGATACCTGGAACAGTAAACTTGCGGAAATATGGCAGATACTCACACAGTCACCGGAAACTTTTAAAGGTGGCGGTATCTGGCAGGTGATTGTGCAGATCCATGGAGCATTGCAGGCAATCGGCTATGCTTTGTTAGTGCTTTTCTTTGTAGTCGGAGTGGTCAAGACTTGTGGAAGTTTTACAGAGGTAAAAAGACCGGAACATGCATTAAAAATATTTATCCGTTTTGCGATTGCAAAAGGCGTAGTCACGTATGGACTGGAGCTGATGATGGCATTATTCAATATCATACAAGGAGTGACCAGTACAATTATGCAGACCGCAGGATTTGGAAGTACAGAAGATACCGTTTTACCGGACGAAATCATAGAAGCGGTAGAAGATTGTGGATTTTTTGAAAGTATTCCTCTATGGGCGGTGACGTTGATCGGTGGACTTTTTATTACAGTTCTGAGCTTCATTATGATTATGAGTGTATATGGAAGATTTTTTCGATTATTCCTATATACAGCAATTGCACCGATTCCGTTATCTTCCTTTGCGGGAGAGCCGAGCCAAAATATTGGAAGAAGTTTCTTGAAATCCTATGCAGCAGTGTGTCTGGAGGGAGCAATCGTGGTACTTGCCTGCATTATATTTTCATTGTTTGCATCATCACCGCCAGTAGTCGATCCAAATGCAGCGGCAGTGACTATGGTGTGGAGCTATATTGGAGAATTGATTTTTAATATGTTGGTACTGGTCGGTGCGGTGAAGATGTCAGACAGGGTAGTGAGGGAAATGATGGGATTGTAAAAAGGACGCCCGAAAGCATCCTTAAAATTTATTCTACAATGTTGTTGCTATTGTTATACCGCATATTCCCCTGAGAATCAAAATGGACAGAATCTAAAGAAATCCCTCTTTGTCTGGCACGAGAAATCTGGAAGGACATATCGTCTTTCATAGCTTTGTAGTATTGATGTTCCTGCCACTTGCGTCGTAGAGCAGTAATCCAGCTAAGAACAGAAAAGGCAGTCAGCAGATAGAGGATTGCAAATGCTAGTTTCTCATGGCTTGCTGCCCATGGATTCAGAATCGTGGAAACAGCAAGGAAGTATAACAGCGGTAAGGTCAGATTTAATCTGGCAGCAATCCGAAACAGCAGAGAAATCAGGAATAGAGCAACGGTAACAACAAGTGAAATCATAACAGTGATTGGCATAGGTCAGTCCCCCTTTCATTTACCCAAAGTGTAACAGAACAGGAAAAATATAACAAATGTGCGATTTGGAGGTGTATCGTTTTGGAAGTAAAAATTAACAAGGAAATCAGGGATTACACAGAGGCAATCTTTTTCGGATTGTCCCTGAGACAGTTTATCTTTTCAGGATTAGCCTGCGGGATTGACGTTGGGCTTTATTTTTTGCTTCACCCATACATGAGTATGGAAACAGTGAGTTGGATTTGTGTACTGGGAGCTGCCCCATGTGTAGTGTTCGGGTTTGTAAAATATCATGGAATGACAGCGGAGCAGTTTATCTGGGCATGGATAAAATCAGAAATCCTGATGCCGAAAAAACTGGTGTTCCGGTCAGAAAATTTTTATTTTGATGCGGTAGAACCAGTCATTAAAAAATATGAGAAAGAAAGTATGAAGAAGGAGGGACGCAAGAAAAATGATAAAAACGCTGAGTAATATCTTCAAGCAGGATAAAGAAAAATTTGTAATTCCAAGAAGCGTACAGCAGGTAATTCCCATCGAGACCATCTGGTCTGACGGGATATTTAAAATCGGGAGAAATAAATTTGCACGTACTTATAAATTTACAGATATCAACTATGCGGTGGCAAGCAAAGTAGATAAGGAAGCCATGTTCCTGGAATATATGGACTTATTAAATTTGTTCGATTGCGGTGGAACAACAAAAATAACAATCAACAATCGCCGCTTGAATAAGGTGGATTTTGAAAAAGCAATTCTGATTCCGATGCAGGAGGACGGACTGGATTTATATCGGAAAGAGTACAACAACATGCTTTTAGATAAGGCAACCAGTTCCAACAGCATGGTGCAGGAAAAATATGTGACAGTATCCTGCTATAAGAAAACGATCGAAGAAGCCAGAACGTATTTTGCACGAGTGACAACAGAGCTGAACAGCCATTTTGCAAGATTGGGTTCCAAATGTGCAGAGGTAAATGGAGAAGATAAGTTACGGATTCTGCATGATTTTTACCGTACAGGAGAAGAATCTGGTTTCCATTTTGATATTCAGGAGAATATGAGAAAAGGACACAGCTTCAAAGATTATATCTGTCCGGATACCTTTGAATTTGAAAAAGATTATTTCCGCATGGGAGATCGTTATGGAAGGGTACTTTTTCTTCGTGAGTATGCTTCTTACATCAAAGACGATATGATAGCAGAACTGACCGACATGAATCGAAATCTGATGTTGAGTATTGATGTGATTCCGGTTCCGACTGATGAAGCAGTACAGGAAGTGGAAAAACGTCTGCTTGGTGTGGAGACAAATATCACGAACTGGCAGAGACGGCAGAATGCAAACAATAACTTTTCTGCAGTGATTCCTTATGATTTGGAACAGCAGAGAAAAGAGAGTAAAGAGTTTATGGACGATCTGACCACGAGAGATCAACGCATGATGTTTGGAATACTGACTATGGTGCATACGGCAGAATCAAAGAAACAGCTTGACGCAGATACAGAAACACTTCTGACAATTGGACGGAAAAAGTTATGCCAGTTTTCGATTCTAAAATTTCAGCAGATGGACGGACTAAATACAGCACTACCCATCGGACACCGGAAGATTCCAGCAGTCCGCACACTGACTTCGGAGAGTGTAGCAGTGTTGATGCCATTCCGGGTGCAGGAGATTATGGACGCAGGAGGTATCTATTGTGGAGAAAATGCAATCTCCCATAACTTAATCATGTGTAATAAAGAAAAACTGTTGAATCCAAACTCATTCCTTTTGGGTGTGCCGGGAAGTGGAAAATCCTTTAATGCAAAAATGCAGATTGTATTTCTGGCACTGGCAACGCAGGACGATATCCTGATTTGTGATCCAGAGCGAGAGTATGCATCATTAGTTGAAGCAATGGGCGGAGAAGTGGTTCGCATTGCTGCAGGAAGCCGGGATTATATCAATGCAATGGATATGGTAGACGGTTATGGAGATGGCGGTGATCCAGTGATTGAGAAGTCACAGTTTATTTTATCTCTGTTTGAACAGTTGGATAAAAAAGGAATCAATGCAAAGGAACGTTCTATTATTGACCGATGTGTGGGAGAAGTTTATGAGGAATATCAGCATGGCGGAGCAGTGCCGACTTTGCGGGTGCTGCGTGAAAAATTTTTAGAACAGGAAGAACCGGAAGCACAGGATTTGGCACTGGTATCAGAATTATTTACCAATGGAAGTCTGGACGCATTTGCACATGAAAGTAATGTTGATGTGAATAACCGTATCATGGTATACGACATTCTGGATTTAGGAAAGCAGCTAAAGACCATGGGACTTCTGGTTATCACTGATGCAATGCTGAACCGGGTAACGGAGAACTGGAAACAGGGAAAGCGAACCCATATTTTCTTAGACGAGTTTCATGTAGTATTTGAAAATGAGTATTCCGGAGCATTTTTTAACTCTGCATGGCGAAGATTTCGTAAGCGTAATGCATTTCCGACAGCAATTACCCAGAACGTGGAATATTTGTTAGATTCTGTTCTTGCAAGTACGATGATTTCCAACAGTGAGTATATCGTGATGCTTAATCAGGCAGAGCCGGATAGGGCAAAACTGGCAACACTTCTAAATATCTCCACAGAACAGATGGGATATATCACAAATGCAGATGCCGGTTGTGGTCTGGTGAAATACGGCAGTTCGCTTGTACCGTTCGTCAATAGATTCCCAACCAATACAAGGTTGTATAAACTGATGACCACAAAGCCGGGAGAGGACAGTATCAACCGGGGAAGAATGTAAAATTAAAAATATTTTGAATAATGAAAAGCAAGGCACTGGAAATCGTCACAATTTGTGGCGTTTTTTTAGTGCCGGAAAAGGAGGCAACTATGTCAGAAATCAGATTTTCATCAAAGGAACACGAAAAGTTTTTTTATCAGATGTTAGCAAAATGCGGAAAGCACGACAGTTATTACAGTTCATTTTTCTATTGTGTGGGAATTTCTGAAGATACCAGAAATCATGTTGACCGCATCTTTCACGAAACAGGGCATCAGGTACGTAGACAGGCAGGAAAGATTATTGAACGGAAGAAAGAGAAAGTTTCTGTTTCTTTGGCAGGCGAAGAAACAGTTTACCAGCCGAAAGAACAAATCCGACCAGTACCGCCTTCAGGCGGGGAAAAGGCACAGGAGCAGGGAAAAAAACTTGCTGTAAAAAAAATCAAGACTGTTGAACGGGATAAAAGAACCATTAAGACAGGGAAAGCATCGGAGCAGGTTGTAAAGAATACCGGAAAGGGTACCATCAAGACATCTGGAAAATCAGTCAAGACTGCAGAACAGACGGCAAAGACCAGCATTAAGACATCGGAGCAGACTGCAAATGCTTCTGTCCGGGCAATGCATTATTCTATGAAAAAAGCAGAAAAAGCAGTGCAGACAGCAAGGCAGACTGCACAGAATACCAGGATTGCAGTGAAAAAGACAGCAAAAGCGGTAACACATGCAATAAAAGCGTTGATTGAAGCTACAAAAGCATTACTGAGTGCATTGACTGCAGGTGGTTGGATTGCGGTTATGATTTTGATTATCGTCATTTTATTTGGTGGATTTCTATGCATGACAGGTGGGGATAATTCCAGTACGGTTTCTTCGGTTAGTGCAGAAGTAGAAGCATACGAACCACTAATCTGTCAGTATGCAAATCAATATGGCATTGGAGAGTATGTGGAACTAATCAAAGCCATTATGATGCAGGAATCAGGTGGGAGAGGACTTGACCCGATGCAGTGTTCAGAAGGGAGCTTTAATACAAAATACCCCAAACAGCCGAATGGAATCACTGATCCAGAGTATTCGATTTCTTGCGGAGTGCAGGAGATAAAAAGCTGTCTGGAACGTGCAGGGGTAAAAAATCCTCTGGATATGGATAATATTAAACTGGCATTGCAAAGTTACAACTATGGAAATGGATATCTGGAATGGGCGAAAGCCAGAGGTGGATATACCCTTGCAAATGCAGCAGAATTTTCTGATATGATGGCACAGAGAATGGGGTGGAGCAGTTATGGGGACAAGCAGTATGTACCGCATGTGCTTCAGTATTATGCATTTGGAAGAATCCCGACAGGCATCGGTAGTCAGGCAATCGTTCAGGTAGCAGCATCTCAGGAAGGAAAAGGCGGAACAACCTACTGGAGTTGGTATGGATTTGGAAGCCGAGTAGAGTGGTGTGCCTGCTTTGTGTCATGGTGTGCAGACCAGAGTGGTTATATCCAGAGTGGAGCTATTCCAAAATTCTCTCTTTGTTCGGACGGTGTGAAATGGTTTGAAAGTAAAGGCAGGTTCCGGGACGCCAGTTATACCCCGGCGGTAGGAGATATTATTTTCTTTGACTGGGGGAATAATGGAACGATTGACCATGTTGGAATTGTAGAGAGCGTTAGTGGTGGAACCGTAAATACCATTGAAGGCAACAGTGGGGATAAAGTAGCAAGACGGAGTTACAGTATCGGAAGCAGTAACATTTATGGATATGGTGTTCCGGCATATTAAAAGGCAGGAGAAAAAGTGTGATAGTCTAATGGTGAATCTGGAGTATACAATTCCTGAAAAAAGACTTGACTTTCAAATATTACAAGTGTAAGATTTAAGAAAATAAAAGCATTGAAAGAAAGGGGTATCTATGAAAAAAAGACGGAAAAAACAAAGCACTAAAAAATCTTACACTTGTAGGATTTGGGGATTAATAATAGCTATAACAGTAATTGCTATTTTGGGAGGTGTTTTATTAAAAAGATCAATTATGGAATCACCAGAAGACACACTGGTGGAATATATGAATCATATTGAAAAAAAGGAATATGAAGCGATGTATGCCATGATAGATTCAGGGGAGAAAGGTTATCTGGAAAAAGAAGAATATATACAACGAAATTCTAAGATATACGAAGGAATAGAGGTCACTGACATCAAAATCGATCACATAGTGATTAAAGAGAAAAAAGCAGATACAGTTACGCTTTCGTATGAATCATCATGTAATACAATTGCTGGAGCAATACAGTTTGATAATATGGTAGAACTGAAAAAAACAAAACAGGGATATAAATTAGTATGGCAGGATAGTTTGATTTTTCCAGATTTAGAGAGTGATGATAAAATAAGCGTTACTACCTCAAAAGCGGAGCGAGGAGAAATATTAGATCGGAATGGTAAAATGCTTGCAGGAAAAGGTGTAGCGACATCGGTTGGTATTATACCGGGAAAGCTGGAAGACAGGAATGTATCTCTTGAAAAAATAGCAGAGTTATTGAAGATAGACGTAGAAACAATAAATAACAAACTTACAGCAAAGTGGGTGAAAGAAGATTCTTTTGTACCAATTGAAACAATTCCAAAAGTAAAAGAAACAGATTTAATGAAAATACAGCCAGAAGAAAAGACGCTTGAGGAGCAGGAGCGTCAGAATAAACTTCTGGAAATTCCGGGGATTATGCTGTCAGATGTGGAAGTTAGATCTTATGAGTTAGGGGAAGCAGCCGCTCATTTACTTGGTTATGTACAATCTGTAACGGCAGAGGATTTGGAAAATCATCCGGGGGAAGGATATACAAACGAAAGTGTAATCGGAAGGTCTGGGTTGGAAAAAATATATGAAAAGCAATTAAAAGGAAAAGATGGTTGTGATATAAAGATTCTAGATAGCGATGGGGAAGAAAAAGAAGTTCTTGTAGGCACTTTTAAAGAAGATGGTAAAGATATAAGATTGACGATAGATTCTGACTTGCAAAAATCATTATATGAGCAGTTTAAAGAAGATCCGGGGTGCTCTGTTGCAATGAATCCTTATACGGGAGAAGTATTGGCTTTGGTCAGTACTCCATCTTATGACAATAATGAATTTATACGAGGATTATCATCAGAAAAATGGACATCATTAAATGAAGATGAAAAGAAACCTTTATATAATCGTTTCCGTCAAGTATGGTGTCCTGGTTCAACATTTAAGCCAGTTGTAGCAGGAATTGGGTTGAAAACGGAAACCATAGATCCAAAAGAGGATTTTGGAAATGAAGGTCTGGAATGGCAGAAAGATTCGTCCTGGGGATCTTATCAAGTGACAACACTTCATGAGTATGAACCGGTTATTATGAAGAATGCAATTATTTATTCTGATAATATTTACTTTGCAAAGGTTGCTCTTAAAATTGGAAGTGAAAATTTTATGAATACTTTAAATGAAATAGGCTTTAATCAGAATATACCGTTTGAGATTGCGATGCAGGAATCAACATATTCAAATACGGATAAAATAGAAACAGAAATACAACTGGCAGATAGTGGCTATGGACAAGGGCAGATTCTTGTAAATCCGTTACATTTGGCAAGTATTTATACTTCGTTTTTAAATGAAGGGAATATGGTAAAGCCGTATTTAACATACGAAGAAGAGGCTGCCGGTGAAATATGGATAGAAAATGCTTTTACCAAAGAAAATGTAGAGGAAATTATGCAAGGTGTAGAAGGTGTTGTAAATAATCCAGAAGGAACCGGATATGCGGCACATCGTGACGATATTTTACTGGCTGGAAAAACGGGGACAGCAGAGTTGAAAGCAACGAAAGAAGATACTTCTGGTAAAGAAATCGGGTGGTTTTCAGTGTTTACAGCAGAGGAAAATGTAGACAGACCAATTCTTCTCATCAGTATGGTTGAGAATGTGAAAGGAATCGGTGGAAGTGGTTATGTTGTTAGAAAAGATGCAACAGTATTGGATGAGTATTTTAAAGAATAAAAAAATTTTTACAAGAAATTATTACAAATGTAAGATTTTGACAGTGATATTGATAATTCTTATGGTTTTTACAGGATGCAGACAAGAAAGAATCACAGAAAAAGTACAAAAGAAAGAAACTGTAGAATCTGCAATGTATGCTGAAGCGAAAGAAATAGCACAAACTTTTCAGAATATCTATATACAAGAGAAGTCAGAGTTAAATACATTAAAAACGAAAAGAAAAATTATCAATTGTCTGAAAATGCAAGGATATGCGACAGTAGATCGTGATAATCAGATTGATATGGTCAACAGTGAAAAGGTAGAAAAATTTTGCAAAGCAGCGGAAAAAGAAGAACAGGCAGCAGTTGACATTATTGTCGTATTTGATGAAGGGGAAATTATACAATATCATTTAGAGTCAATGGATGGAAAGGTGGATGTTCGATTATGTCAGGTTGAATGGAAAGATAATAATCCACAGGCCGAATATTATGATGAATATGAAGCGTATGCGTGGAAATATACGGAAAAAGGATATTTGTTTATTGAAGAGTACCGTCCACCGGGATTTGATGGAGCACCGGGGGAGACTGGATTCAGAGTACAGCCATTGAATGAAACGTGCAGAGAATTGAATCGAAAATACGTTATGCCGTTGGGGTATGAACTTAATAACCTGTTGATTACAAATTGGGATAACCAGAATTATATGGAACTCGATTTTTATGACCTTTATGAAAAAATGTATTATATGAAATATGGAAAGCAAGTTCCATATGAAGCAAATTATGGTGGCGCAGAATATGAAGTTCCAGAAGATGAGTTTGAAGAGGTTTTACAGACATATTTACCATTTGACAGTACTGAGATTAAAAAGGGAACTTTTTATAACTGTGATGACAAAACTTTTAGATACAGACCGAGAGGATTGTATGATTGTGAATTTCCATATGAGCCATATCCGGAAGTTATCTCATATGAAAAATTGCACGATGGAACATTAAAACTTACGATAGAAGCAGTATGGGAAATCAGAATGTTAGATCAGGCAATCACCAGTGAATTGATGATAAAACCTATGGAAGACGGAAGTTTCCGGTATTTATCAAATAAGGTAATTAGTTCAGATCAAAATGCAAATGCAGGGTGGTATATGCCAAGGTTAACAGAAGAAGAGTGGGAAGAGAATTACAGTAATAATTAGGGGGCAATATGAAAAGAAAAAGTATTTTGTTAGTGCTTTGTATAGGAATGATTCTGACTTCCTGTGAAAGTAAGATATCGGTAAACAGCACAGATGTAAAAAATGAGAAGAATCAGAAAAACACTGTTATGGAAATTCAAGATAAGGGATATGATTTGCAAATTGATGAAAAAAAGAAAAAGGAAGTAGTGAACGATTGTGAAGAGAATATGGAGGCCATCCGAGATATTTATTCTGAATTTAATGGAATACAAGAAGCTGATCAGAATGTTGCCAGGCAAATGATGGATCGGATGAAAGAGATTATTAAACAAAATGGAAATCCGGTAAGGGGTTCAGATCATTATTCTGTTATGGAAAATTATCAGAAGATGGAAATGTTTTTGAATGCTGCCAGGCAAGAAGAAAAAGACAACGTAATTTTATATGAAATTGATATAGATGGAGGAATTACCAGAAAAGAATATACATATGATGGGGAAAACATGTTTGTTATTTCAGCAAAAATGTTGTGGAACGATGATACAGAGCCGATGCTTACCTATATTTCTCTTTCAAAAATAAAGGAATGGAAATACACAGAATATGGGAACTTTTGCTATGAAGTATGTGTACCGGAACCACCGGAAGTGACAGAAATTGTTGATGGAAGTTGTATTATCCGAGTTAGACCATTAAATGAGGAATGCCTGGAATATTCAGAAAAATATGTAGGGCCATTGGGTTATCAGGGAAACAATCTATTGTGCTCAAACTGGAATATAGAGAATATGCAAGATCTGGACTATAATGGGATTTTTGAATATCTTTATAATATGAAATACGGGGAAAAATTTAGCAATGAAACTGGAGTAGCAGGAGTTACGGCAGATGAGTTTGAAAGTGTAATTATGACATATCTTCCTGTTACCGCAGAAGAACTAAAAGAATGGGCGGTGTATGATGAACAAAGTAATACTTATGCGTGGCAACGTTTGGGATGTGGTAGTTATGCACCAACACATTTCGGATTATCATTGCCGGAAGTAATTGAAATCAAGTATAATGAAGATGGAACAGTTGTATTGACTATAAATGCAGTTTGTGATTCTGTAGTGTGTAATGATGCGGTTATTACACATGAACTTACGGTGAAATTTCAGAATGATGGATCGGTTCATTATGTTGGAAATAGGATTTTAGATAATGGAATCGATAATATACCAAAATATCAGTATCGATTAGATAAGTTGCAGGATTGATCAGCAACGAAGAAAGGTAGAAGAGAATGGAAGAACAGATAAAAAAGATTTATGAAAAGCAAAAAAATGGTCGCATCAGAATGATACGAAATGTGCTGTTGATTTATGTAGCATTGATTTGTATTGTAAGTATTTTTAAAGGGAATCCATTTCCACATCAAGAGACAGTACTCTTTTTCAATGTGAAACAGTCGGGCTGGATCACAACAGATTCCTATCTTCTATGGGGCTGTGCGGTGCTTGATCTGATTGTGGTCATGTTGATTGAAATTTGTAATATTCTCCGAGAGTTTTCAAAAATTGATCGGATGCTGTCGCAGGAATGTGATGCAGAGAAATATTTAGAAATGTTGGAGGGGATGATAAAATACGGAAAGAGTCTGGATTATAAAGGTTTTCAAAAAAATGTAGTATTGATGGCTCAACCTAAGTATATAGTTGCACTTATTGCTAATGGAGAACTACAGAAAGCAGAAGAATATACAAAGAATGAATGGAAAGGAAAAAAAGAGGGACGTTTCTGGCAGCAGGTTGTGACGAATCTTGAACTGACGAAGAAATATCAGGAGAAAGATGGAGCTGGATATTCTGATACATTAGAAAAAGCAGGAAACGTATTTCAGAATAATCCGCTGTTTATGGCAAAAAAGTTTATGCTGAAAGAGGAAGATGAGGCAGCAATAAGATTACTGGAAGATGATACAGAAAAGTTGCCATATTATGAGGTTACACGCAGACTTCTGCTTGGAGTATGTTACTACAGAGTAGGGAAAGAACAACAGGGAAAAGAATGCATGGAATATGTAATTGCCCATGGTAATACGTTGGATTGTAAAAAAGAAGCCCAAAAATATATAGGAATGTAAGTGAGGATATACCTTAAAATAATCAGATAACAATATTGAAGAGATTACGAAGAAAAAGAAAGAACTGATAACGGGAAATTATGCTATCAGTTCTCTTTATTTATTTCCAAATACCAAGATTAGAAAGTACAGATTCTGTTATTTCGGTAGCCTGACTTCCAGTTGCACCAGAAGAGGATTGAATATTTGTTGCGAAGTAGTAAGTATTATTCGCTGTTTCAATGTATCCGATAAACCAACCATTGACATCTTTACCATTGACACGTCCAGTTCCTGTTTTCCCGTAAAGAGAACCGGAAGAAGTAGTGGAAAGCAGCAGAGCTTTTTTTACTGCCTGGATATTTTTACTGTCAAAATGAAAATTATTTTGATAGAAATCCTGTAACAATTCCACCTGTTCTATGGGTGATATCTTCAGAGAGAAATCTGTCCAATAGAGATTTAGATTTGTTCCAGTATTCTGATTTCCATAGTTTATTGTCTGTAAAAATGTTCTTACGGCTTCAAAACCTGCCTGTGAATCAATTGCCTGAAAATACCAGTTTACGGAATTATGCATAGCCGAGGTTAAATCTTGATCGGCTTCCCATGAATTAAAAGGATATGGTTCTCCATTCCATGTGAAAGTGGAATGTTCTGGTGTAATAATTCCAGATTCCAAGCCAAGTAATGCATCATATATTTTATAAGTCGAATTTGGTGATACACGTGTGGAAGCATGATCCATATTATAAATATTCCATCTATCAGCAGACTGATCATATAAAACAAAACTTCCGGTGTAGTCCCCAAAATTGGAAGAAAGATTTAGCTGAGTAATATTCTTTTCGGTTGTGTCAAAATGATAGCCAGTCTGATCAGAAGCATAAACAGAAAGTATGGGAATGCATCCAATGATGATAGTAGAGACGAATATGCATATAAGATATCCACGAATTTTTTGTTTAAAAGTAGGTTGGTGGAATGATGCAATATTTAAAATGCGTCCTTTTAACTGTTTTATATTTCCACTGATTCCCATAGTAAGAGGGAATGGAGACAGAGCTATTGTTTCGGCAAAGTTAATCAGTGTATTTCCATATGACTTGTATTCTGTTTCTTTCAATAATTGTAATACAGCACTGTCGCAGGCAAGTTCCCGTTCCTGCCGTATTCTTTTTAGAAAATACCAGATTAGGGGATTGAACCAGTAGAAAACATTTACTGTATTTATCAAATATCCAATTAGAATATCTTTATGCTTGTAGTGCTGCAGTTCATGAAGAAGCATATATCGAATATCAGTTGCGCTTATAGTTCCAGCGTTAAAATCTGAAATCAGGTGAATTGGAAGATAAATGCGAGGACGTAGGAAACCAGCTAAAACAGGAGATTTCAAAAATGCTGTACTATAAATTGGGATTGTGTTCTTGATGTTCGTTTCGTTTAAACAATCTATATAAAGAGTGTTTATTACTTCGTTTTGAAGAGGTAAGGCAGAACTATGTAAGGCTTTTACTTGTTTTGCCGAACGGTAGAGAAGAACAAACATTACGAAAACACCGATGCTCCAGAAAAATACAAGTAATGAGTGAATAAAAGTTGGAATTTGGGTGTTGACCGAGACAGCAAAATCATTTATTTTATTCAAAGTATAACTATTACCAGAAAGAAAAGTGGTTTGAATGTCACCATTGGTATTTGAATTTGGCATTAGTAAATGTCCCCATGATATAGAAGATGGGGCAGACTTTATTGGAAAAAAAGGAACAATTAGAACGACAAGAAATATAATCGAAAGATTATATTGCATACGTGCGGATAATTGATTTTGTAATAATCTTTTTAATCCCAGTAAAATGCCTAAAAAAATACAGATGATGGCATTACAGAGTAAAAAATGAAAGCTAAAATATGTCAAAATATGCTCCTCCCATGATTAATGATTGGAAAGAAGATTCCGTAAGGCAGTAATGTCTTCTTCAGATAATTTATCGTCCTCAATGTAAGAGGCAAGCATAGAAGTGATATTACCATTATAATATCGCTTTAAAAAAGAATTACTTTCCTGCCGAATATATTCGTCTTCCTTGACCAATGGAGTATAGACAAAAACCCGGCTTTGTTTTTCATAGGTTAGTGCTTTTTTAGAAACGAGACGTTTAATCAATGTCTGAATTGTTTTAGGACTCCAACTGGAAATTTGTGTTAATTTTTCAGTAATTTCATTGGTGCTGATTGGTGCGTATTTCCAAACGATTTTCATAACTTCAAATTCAGCTTCTGAAATTTGAGGCAGATTGCTCATGTGATATTCCTCCAAATCTTACAAATGTAATAAAAATATTATATATCTTAAAAGGTTATTCTGTCAACGAAATAAAAACTTGACTTTAAATCTTACAGATGTAATAATAGATAAAAAATTACACTTGTAAGATTTGGAATGTGAAAGGTTTTTATAAAAATGGGAAGGGTAGTTGTTGTAACATTTGATGAAAATGAGGAAGAAAAATTAAATGAATTATTACATTTTCTGTCTGCTAAAAAATACTCTGAGATGCCTGATAAACAAAATAGGGTACTTGATTACGGAGCATTAAAAATAAATGCGGAATATCGTTCTGTAGAAAGTAATGGTGAGCTGGTTCAATTGACGAATTATGAATTTGAAATATTATATTTGCTGGCAAAAAATCCAGGACGGATATTTTCAAAGGAACAAATATATACACAGGTGTGGAAAGAACCATATTATGGGGCAGAAGATAATGTTATGGGCATAATTCGGAGAATCAGAAAAAAGATTGAGCCAGATTCTGCAAAACCAAGATACATTTTAACTGTATGGGGAATGGGATATAAATTTAATGGTGAATTGATGAAATGATGGAATATAAAATTGGGCATAATAAGTAAAGATACCAAAAATAGCAGGAGAAATTTTTATGGAAAATGATATTTGGAATGAAATATCCTCTTTTTTGAACCAGTTGCGTTGTGAGAATATAAACAGAGAAAGTTATATCTATTTCCAAGAACTTGCAAATATTCAGTTGAAGAAGAAAATGGAAAAAGAAAAGGTGAATAAACTTCTCAATCATATAAATAATGAGGACAGGGAGAAGTTGAAGCAATATGGAGAAATTTTGGAAGAAGAAGCGTTTGTGTCAGAACAAAGGGCATATTGTCAAGGATATGTAGATTGTATTCAGTTATTGGCTGGTTTAGGACTCTTGAAAAAATCGACGGATATGGAAAAAATAATTAGCGAGATGAAAAGCAATTAAGTGTGTCGTGGAGGAAAATGTAGTATTTGATAGATAAAAGGATGTTCGTAAAGAAGAAACAGTTATGTTATATCAAGTTGTAATGATATAGCATAACTGTTTTTAACATATGATAATAGTATTTATTCCACTAATTTTAAATATCGGTAATTATCAGCTATTTATCGGTATTTTACAAGTTTTATTTTGTATCATTAGTAGTGTCTACGTTAGAAATAAAAGGATTAGAATCTAGCAGAGCTGTCGTAGTTGCAAGAATTACCTGTAACTGATAATCATTGCACTGATTTAAGAGCCGAAGAATCTGATCATATGTAGAATTATTTTTATTCTGATTTGGATAAACGTAGTCATCAGCAGAAATATTTAAAGTCTGCATGGTTTTACAAAATAATTCCAGACTGGGACCGCCTTTATGGCGTTCGAGGTCTCCAAGATAAGCCGCCGATATTCCGAGTTTTTCAGCAAGAGCTTCTTGTGTTAAATGCATTTCCATACGCCCTTGTTTTACTAAAGTGGCAAATAATGTTTTTGGAATATCCATGTTTATATACCTCCATAAATTTAGTGTATTACCCTAAATTTGAAAAGTGAAAAGGGTGTAACATTAGAAAAAATACAGGGTATTACCCAATGAATGAGAAAGCATACAAATCTCTTTCGGTTAAAAAAAACAGATTCCGAAAGAGCAGTATTTGTATGCTTATTTTCTTTTCCGGAATCTAACCGGAGAAAATATGGTTCTTAGCAAGAGTTCAGCTAAAAAATTCTGTTCAACAGAAGGTATTCAATTAAAAAAATCTCAACAATTTCATTAGTAAATGTTGGAATTGAAACTAGGGTAAGAGCCAATAATGAATCCAGGGTAATAAAATATCGAATTAAATGCGTCCATAGGAGTGAAATCTGTCAGGGCGTTTTTTGTTACCTAAATATTGAGAATGAGCAATTCAAAATAAGGGCGATTGCTCGTATTCGTGCCCCGCCTACTGATCTGAATTCAAAAAAATTCAGATCGGAGGAAAGGACATGGAAGGCAGACAGCCAAAAAGAAGAAAAGATAAATACAACCCATATGAAATCTATGAGAAGGACGGAAAATATTATGTTTCATTTCATAATGGTGAAAAAGAGTACAAGGATTTGGAAATAGGAAAGAATGTATATGAAGCTTTTAATACGTTTGAATTGCAGGATGTGTCGCATATGAATGTTGTGGACAGGCATTTGGAACAGTCAGAAATCTGGGATTCCAGTTTATATGAACGGGTATTTCAGAAAGAGGAAGGTGTAGAGGATACTGTTCTGAATAAACTGGAAGCGGAACGTTTACATAGTGCAATTCAGCAGTTGTCGGAAATTCAGAGAAGACGATTGATGAAGTATTATTTTAAAGATAAGAATTATGAGCAGATTGCACAGGAAGAAGGCTGCTCTTTTCAGATGGTAGCAAAGTCTGTAAAAGCAGCAATCAGAAATTTGAAAAAGATTTTGAGATAGTGGGTTGAAAAATAGCGTTTAAGTGAGGAAACAGGTGGAAAGAGAAATATTCTGATCCGCCTGTTTCTTCTTTTGTCACGAAAAGACTGGGGAGAGGGACGAACCTTGACAAATTCATATACATTCATCAGACACATTCCTGTTGTTATCGTGATGAGCGTAAGCCACATTAACAGATACGCCATAACACAGGCTGGGTAAAGACAGCGAAATCCCACCCGTATACTTCCTTTTGGTTTCAGTTTGTATTACCTGGACTGTTGAGCGAAAAATATCTGGTTATAACTGTCAGATTGCTTCTGACAGGGCGATGACAGACAACAGGCATAATGATACTCCTGTCCGGTCATAAAGTCGTGTATACAAAATATTTCTTTGATGCCGCAACAAGTGAGGGCAGCTTCAGGAGATCCCTGGAGAGGAAAACTCCTAATCCCATATATTTATTTTAGATAAAATCCTGTGGAGCTGATTAGCAGTCAGCCGTCTGATGATTTCCCAATTACAAGTCGGGGCGTCGGGGACAAATAGGCTTGTATTTTACATATTTAGGGATAACAACAGTTAGAAAGACGAGAGGAGATAAAGCAAAGATGGAAGATAGAAACGTCAGGCGTGGGGATATTTATCACGCCGACCTTGATCCTGTATTTGGAAGTGAACAGGGCGGTTATCGTCCGGTGCTGGTGATTCAGAATAATATAGGAAATAAATACAGTCCGACAGTGATCGTGGCAGCAATTACTAGTAAAGAAAAAATGAAACTGCCGACACACATTGCAGTTCCGGAAATGGAAGGTTTGGAAAAGGATTCTGTAGTGCTGTTGGAGCAGCTTAGAACTTTAGATAAAAGACGGTTGGAAAATTATGTGTGTACCTTAGATTGTACTGAAATGGAGAAAATCAATAAAGCAATCCGAAGAAGTACCGGGATACCGAAGATAATTGAAAAACCGTTAGTCGTGAGCTTGTGTAGAGTATGTGCAGGCAATTTTTATGAGGTGCCGGGACATTATATCCGGCGGGTGAATCCGGAGCAGCGATATAAGGAATTATGTATGTTCTGCAATGTCCGGAATGGGTACGACTATTATATAGGAAGAAAGAACAAGTAACACGTAAAAGTCAAGTGTGCGATTTGAAAATTCGCACATTGGACGATGTAGACGAAAATGGATATCTTAGTGGTGTACCGTTTTTAGATGTTACACAGCTAAAAACTACCGGTAGTAAAGCGCAAAGATTAGGACGAGGAGGATAACGTCATGGCAATGATAGAGAATGAAATGGAAAAGAAAGTATATAAAGTAGAAGATGTTCAAAATTTGCTTGGGCTGGGACGCTCCAAGGCATATGAATTTATAGAAAATGTTTATTATGACAGAAAACCATTCCGGGTGTTGAAGATTGGCAGATCTTATCGTATCCCATGCAATTCTTTTGATAAGTGGCTGAATGGAGACGAGGAGAGAGAAAGAGTGAGAGCAGAATGAAACAGAAAGAAACGCAGCAAGAGACAATGTCAAAGGAAAAGAGAGTTGTCTTTTTTGAAGGAAAATCATGGTATCACAGAACCAAAGAGCTGCAGGACGATCTGACGACAAAATATGGGAAAAAAGGTGGCTTTGAAACGCCGGAAGAAGCAGAGAAAAGTTACTGGGAATATGAAAAAAGATACCAGAAGAAGCAGAGAGATCTCCAGATTGCAAAAATGCAAAAGACAGATGTGATGCTTGGGGATTATCTGGAATACTGGTTTGAAAATATTTTCAGTCCGAGAATTGAGACAACCACGAGAATGGTTGGAGCATATACCTTATATAATCTGATTCTTCCGAGTATGGAAGCGGATATCAAATTAAGGTATGTTTCAGTAGAGTATTTAGATGCTCTACTGGAACGTGTCGCGAAAATCTGTCCTTCAGCGGGAAATAAAGGGCGGGAGCTTTTGAGTATCGCCATGAAAGATGCAGCAAGAGATAAGTTCATAAGCTATAATCCAATGCCTGAGACAAAGCCATATCCGAGAGCAAAACCAAAGGTAAGGGTATTAGGCAAAGAAAAATTGAAGGTTTTTCTTGAAGCTGCGAGCAAGAATCCTTGGTATCTGGAAATTTTACTGGGACTGTTTTGTGGATTACGAAAAGGAGAAATCCTTGGATTGAAGTTTCAGGATTTTGATTTTGAAAAACAGACCGTCAGAATTAGCAGACAGCTTGTTGGAAACCTGAAACTGAAAGAAAAAGAATTTACGGTTACGGAATATGCTGTTATTGAAAGGAATCCAAAGACTGAGAACAGCTACCGGATATTGAGAGTGCCAAAAGTGGTGATGCGGGAAGTAAAACGCAGACAGCAGTTGATTGAATTGCGAAAAACTGATCTGGGCATAGAATACAAGAATTTTGATTATGTATGTTGTCAGGAAAATGGCGAACCCCGATCATTAACGGCAATGAATCAGGCACTTACGAAAATCTGTAACAGAAATGGATTGCCAAATATCACCGTACATGGACTCAGACATATGTTTGTGACCATTTTAATTGAGCTTGGAGTTCCATTGTTTAAAATATCTGGTCTGCTAGGTCATAGTTCCGTTCATACGACTTACGAATATTATTGTGAGATTATGGACGAGCAGGATAAGATTATTGCGTTTGTAAATAATACGTTTGTACCACAACAAAACGGAACGGAGGGATAGCCATGCATAAGACCTTTGATTTTAAGAAATATGTAGAATATAAGGTCTATTCGGTGACAACAATCAAAAATGGGTATGGATTTCGTGTGTTGCTGACGTTTGCAGACGAAAGTACAAAGACACAGCAACATGCGGGATTCACAACCAAAAGAGAAGCTAATGCATTTCGTGATGAAGTAATCGGACAGCTACATACTGGAACCTATATTGTGTATGGAAAAATCCGGGTAGAGGAGTTTATGATCTTCTGGTTGGAAGATATTATGCGTCCCCGAATAACAGACGACACATATACAACTTACAAAAGTGCCATTAGGAATTATATTGTTCCACAGCTTGGAAAAATGTATATGTCTACACTGAATCAGGGTTATATCAGAAAATTATATAATACAGTTGCAGAAAAACGAATCAGTTGCGAAAAATGTCAGGACGATCATGAAAACATCATTGGAGTATGCATTTAACAAAAATGTATTGGCAACTAATCCTGCGAAGGGAATCAATTTACCGAAGAAAATAAAAAAGACAGAGTATCGTGTTCTGAAAATCGACGAAAAGAAAACATTGACACTTCCGCAGGTGCTACAGTTGATTGAGGAAAGTAAAGAAACACCGATTCATATGCAGATTTTATTTGCTGTATTGATGGGGCTCAGAAGAAGTGAAATCAACGGTTTGAAATACAGTGATGTCGATTACATTCACAGGACGTTGAGAGTAGAGCGTCAGTTGGGAAAGAAGCCAAACAGTAAAGCAGAAGACTGTGCACCTAAGATGCTGACAAAGCAGGAAATTAAAACAAAAACACCTGCTGGTGTGCGTGAACTTCCAATACCGGATTATGTATTTGAAGCAATTCTGGAAGAACGGAAAACTTATGAGAAGAACCGCAGACGCAGACCAAAAGAGTTCCGGGACTGGAATTATATTTGTTGTTCTACATATGGGAATCCAAGGAGTAAAGGTTTTCATCAGAAATACTATAAAGACTTGTTGAAATCCTTGGATTTGCCTGATATTCATTTTCACCAGTTGAGAAATACCTATGCAACTATTTTGCTGAAGAATAGCTTTAATTCAAAAGGTGTTTCGCATTTATTGGGACATGCCAAGGAAATCATATCAGTAGATGTCTATGGAGATACGCAGGAAATCATAGAAGACTGTCTAGATATATTGGAACCATTTATTGAAGAAGTTATTCCAAAAGAGCGGAAAGATCAGTATTATGATTATTCAGAAGTGATTGAAATAGACTTAATCCTGGAGGAATATTTCAACGCAGCATGATAAAAAATAGAAACTTAAATGAAAAACTAAATTCCAGCTGTGGATTATCTCAGTAACTATGCGGGATTAAA
>NZ_JAQDVB010000012.1:0-114447 GCF_027674365.1 Coprococcus sp. AM11-30B
AAAATATTAAATTTTCAAGGTTCTATTTTGGGGCTTTTGACCCTGGCATCATGACATTGTACTGTGAACAGTAACAAAAAGAATGTGCATCTCCGACACGTAGTGCCTTTTGTTTCATAGGAAGTTCCTATGAAATAAAAAAGGAAAAACAGACTGCAAATAAATCTTCACAGTCTGCCCGAAATCTCTATTTTTTATTCTTTACAATTCATCAATCTGCCAGTCGATTGGCTCTACACCATGCGCCTCAAGGAATTTATTTGTCTGGCTGAACGGTTTGCTTCCGAAAAATCCACGATACGCAGAAAGCGGACTCGGATGCGGTGCTTCCAGGATCAAATGGTTCGGATTGGTCAGCATTCTCTTTTTCATCTGTGCCGGTCTTCCCCACAGAATAAATACAATCGGCCTGTCCTGGGTATTGAGTACACGGATTGCTGCATCTGTAAATTCTTCCCAGCCAATTCCACGATGTGAATTAGCCTGATGTGCTCTTACCGTAAGAACCGTGTTGAGAAGAAGTACTCCCTGCTCCGCCCATTTCACCAGATTGCCGTGGCTTGGGATCGTACATCCCAAATCATCATGCAGTTCCTGATAAATATTCACCAGTGACGGTGGAATATCAACCCCTGGTTTCACAGAAAAGCTTAACCCCTCTGCCTGTCCATCTCCATGATATGGATCCTGACCAAGGATCACAACCTTGACATCCTTAAGCGGTGTCAGATGAAATGCATTGAAAATGTCATCTGCCGGAGGATATATCCGGTGTGTCCGGTATTCCTGATTCACTGTCTCAAATAGTTTCTTATAGTATGGCTTGGAAAATTCACCTTTCAGTGCATCCAGCCAGTCATTGTTAATTGCTGCCATATTCCCCACCTTTTCTCTACAGACGTACCGATACGCCTTTTTCTCTCAAATATTCTTTTACTTCTCTGATCTCCAGCTCTTTATAGTGGAACAGGGATGCCGCAAGCGCCGCGTCTGCCTTCCCCTCTTCACCAAGTGCTTCGTAGAAATGCTCTAGATTACCTGCTCCTCCAGATGCGATCACCGGAATTGATACATTTTCTGCGATCGTCCTTGTCAGCTCCAGATCATATCCGGCCTTCGTGCCGTCACAGTCCATACTGGTCAAAAGAATCTCTCCTGCACCAAGCGCTTCTACTTTCTTCGCCCACTCGACCGCATCAATCCCCATATCAATGCGTCCGCCATTTTTATAAATATTCCAACCGCTGCCGTCTGCCCTTCTTTTCGCATCAATCGCGACAACCACGCACTGGCTTCCAAACTTCTCAGCTGCTTCCCGGATCAGTTCCGGTCGATTGATTGCAGAAGAATTGATGGAAATCTTGTCTGCACCTTCCCGGAGCAATGCCTTAAAATCGTCAACGGTCCGGATTCCACCACCTACCGTAAATGGAATAAACACACACTCAGCAACTTTACGCACCATGTCAATCACCGTGCTTCTGTCGTCCGAAGATGCCGTGATATCCAGAAATACCAGTTCATCCGCACCTGCCTTATCATAAGCCTTCGCAATCTCAACCGGATCTCCTGCATCTTTGAGATCCACAAAATTCACACCTTTTACAACCCGTCCGTTCTTCACATCAAGACATGGGATAATTCTCTTTGTAAACACTGTCTGCCCTCCTACAATTCTACAAAATTTTTCAGTATCTGAAGTCCTGTATCACTGCTCTTTTCCGGATGGAACTGGCAGGCAAATACATTTCCCTGTTCAACCGAAGCATGAATGTGCGTGCTGTACTCGGTTGTCGCTTTTACAATACTTTCATCTGTTGCTTTCAAATAGTAGGAATGAACAAAATATACATACGGCTCTTCAGGTAAATCTTTAAACAATCTGCCGTCATTCTGAAGCTTCAGAGAGTTCCATCCCATATGCGGGATCTTAAGTCCCGGACAGTCCGGAATTCTAAGGATCTCTCCTTTTAGAATACCAAGCCCCTCCACACCTGGCGTCTCGTCACTTCTTTCAAACAAAAGCTGAAGCCCAAGACAGATTCCAAGAAGCGGGATTTGTCTCTTTGTTACTTCACGAAGCACTTCATCCAATCCATATTTTTTCAAATTGTACATGGCATCGCCAAATGCACCGACTCCCGGAAGGATCACTTTATCGGCAGAAAGTATCTCTTCTCTGTCTCTTGTGATAACCGCATCCTCACCAAGATATTTTAACGCTTTTTCTACACTTTTAATGTTTCCTGCATCATAATCAATAATCGCTATCATCCGCATATCCTCACGATTTTTATATTCTTGTAGTTATTCAAAAGAACTTTTTCCGCTCATGTCACAATCTTCTTCCCTGTGTCAATCAGTAATAAGCTCTTTTATAATGTACCACGTTACAGTGCGAATTGCAAGATTCGCGTTTATTTCATGTCCAGTTCAAACCAGAACTCAACACCATTGGTATGATTGATCGCACCGTATCCTTTTCCAAAGGAGTCCATGATCGCCTTCACAATGGAAAGCCCGATACCATTTCCACCGTATTCTCTGGTTCTTGCCTTATCAACCTTATAGAATTTCTCCCAGATATGTGGCAGATCTTCCTCCGGAATCGGCGTTCCGGTATTGAATACGGTAATTTTTGCCATATCATTTTCCTGGGTGATCTTGATCTCGATCACCTTCTCACCATCGACATGGTTCAGTGCATTGTTGACATAGTTCCGGACAACCTGCTCAACCTTAAACTCATCTGCCCAGACATAAACAGGGTTCTTGTGGCGGAAAATCACTTGTGCTTCTTTCTGCTCGATCAGAATATCCAGACTCTGCAGGACACCCGAAATCAATGAAGTAATATCAAACCGTTCAAACTGTACATCATCCTCACCAAATTCCAGCTGGTTCAGAGCAAGTAGATTCTTCACCATCCGGTTCATCTTTCCTGCCTCGTCCATAATGACTTCACAGTAGAACTCCCGGCTCTCCGGATCATCATTGACTCCTTCTTTCAGGCCTTCTGCATATCCCTGGATCAGGGCAATCGGCGTCTTCAGTTCATGGGAAACATTCCCCAGAAATTCGCTTCGCATATTTTCTCGTTTTTCTTTCTGCTCAATGTCTTTCTGCAATTTATAGTTGGCTTCTTTCAGATTGGAAATCGTCTGCTCAAGTCTTTCTGACATCCGGTTAAAGTTCTCTCCCAGTACACCGATTTCGTTGCTTCCGCCGCTGGTATATTTTGCATCAAAATCCAGATCGGCCATCTTCTGTGAAAGTGTTGCGAGCTCCATGATCGGCTCCGTGATCCTTTTTGAGAAATACCACGCAAGCAATACACTCACAAGAATCACACATCCGCCGACGACTCCGATAAATCTGTTAAAAATCGTGACTGCCGAACGAATACTCTCCAGCGGGCTTCGCATGATAAAGATATCACCATTGTCAAAGTTTCCCCACATGGTCAGGTACTCTGTATTATTTTGCGGATCAACCGACTTGCAGATATCATAACTGTCCGTTTTTTCCAGAACCTCCTGATGATTCTTATCGTACAGATATCCGAAAAGCTGTACGACCATCATCTGTTTTTCTCTTACATTAGTATAAACCACATTGTATTCTGAATCGATGACTGCAATGGAAATATTATTTTTCTCTGTAAATCTTCCCAGGTCTTTTTCCGGTGTCTCAGAATCGATTGTACCGTTCTCCACACCTTCCTGCACCATTGTATAGGCCTTTATAAATTCTGATTTCTTATTGGAAATATAATACTTCTCCAGAAAACTTCCGTTGACGATCATAAATACAACGATCATAAACAGAATCAGACCTACAAAAACAGTCATCATCTGTCTTTTTATTGAATATTTCATGACTGTACCTCGAATTTATACCCCATACCCCAGATAGTCTTAATATAATCTCCTTTATCACCAAGTTTACTTCTCAGCTTCTTTACATGGGTATCAATGGTTCTGGCATCCCCGAAATAATCGTAATTCCATACATTATTAAGAATCTTCTCTCTCGATAAAGCGATCCCCTGATTCTCCACAAAATATGTCAGAAGTTCAAACTCTTTGTAACTGAGTTCGATCGGTTTTCCATCGATCTTCACCATATGTGCTGCTTTATCAATCTCGATCCCGTCCGCATGAAGCAGATCATCCGAAGCAAGCGCATTGGTTCTGCGCAGAATCGCAGTAACTCTTGCAACCAGGATCTTCGGGCTGAACGGTTTGGAAATGTACTCATCCACACCGAGTTCAAACCCCTGAAGCTCGTCCCTCTCTTCACTTCTTGCGGTCAGCATAATGATCGGAACCTTTGATTCTTTACGGATCTCACGGCAGGTCTGCCAGCCATCCATATGCGGCATCATGACATCCAGGATGATCAGTGCAATATCTTTTTCCTCATAAAAAATGTCCATTGCTTCCATACCGTCTCCGGCTTCGAGTACAGCATATCCTTCTCTTTCCAGGAAATCGCGCACCAATTTGCGCATACGGCTTTCATCATCTACTACAAGAATTTTCAGTTTATCCATAACTCTCACGGGCTCCTTTTATCACTTTATTTCTAATTATACACCAGAATAGCAGATAATTGTGTTCTTTATGTGAAAGAAGAACAACAGGATCGTAGTTTCGTATTTATTTTTATCCTAAAAAGCCAAGATGCTCTAACAAAATCTTCAGACCAAGCAGAATAAGGATGACCCCACCGACAATTTCGGCTTTGTTCTTATAGCGGGCTCCAAAGACGTTACCAATCTTTACTCCGGCAAAGGAAATGATGAAGGTCACGATTCCGATAAAACAGACCGCCGGAATAATATTTACCTTAAGAAATGCAAAGGTAATTCCTATAGCGAGTGCATCAATGCTGGTTGCTACTGCGAGAAGGAACATGGTCTTCACATCCAGGCTTGCATCGGCTTCCTCTTCGTCATTGTCCAATGCTTCGTGAATCATATTTCCACCAATCAGCGCAAGTAATACAAATGCGATCCAGTGATCTATAGAAGCAATGGCTTCCTGGAACTGCGCTCCTAAAATATAACCAATTGCCGGCATCAATGCCTGAAATCCACCAAACCATAAGCCAACGATAGCCGCCTTTTTGAAAGTGCACTTCGGCATAGCAAGTCCTTTACAGACAGAAACTGCAAATGCATCCATGGACAGCCCTACTGCAATCAAAAACAATTCAATTAAACCCATAATTTTTCTCCTTTTTAAAGCTAATCATCTTATCCAATGTGAAAATAATTGTCTGCGGCAATGCTTTGTCTGCGGCAATGCTTTGCCTGCACTTGGCTCATCGTATATAATCGAGCAGGCTGACTCCTACTCGATTTGTATACTTTGTACACCATCTCGCTTAACAGCTTGATGATGTACATTCGCCAAATGCAGATACTTGTGCAAGCACAAATCTGCACTTGGCTCATCGTATGCACAAAAAAAGACTTATTCGTAGCATAAAATACTACGAATAAGTCTCATTATTTAAAGCTATGCCAGACAGCCATTGCTGTCAGTATGTTGACAAAGCTACGTCATCGCGCCAACTACTCCCTTATCGATAAAAATTATTATATCGGGCAGGTTCTTTTCTGTCAAGCCTGATTCTCTCCAAATTCAGATCAGACTCATTCTCCAAAATCAACTTTTGACTGCTACGCCATGATCGGCTTTAATGCTTCTGCAAATTTGTCTTTCTTTGCCTGTGCTTCTTCCAGATCTTTTCCAAGTGTTGTGTAATAGATCTTAATCTTCGGCTCTGTTCCTGAAGGACGAACAATAACAGTCTCGCCATCTTCCAGTTTGTAGATCAGTACATTCGCAGAAGGAAGTCCGGTTTCTTCCGGTTTGGTGTAATCTGTAACAGATGCAACCTTGATTCCGGCTACTTCTGTGAGCGGATTCTTACGAAGGCCTTCCATAATACCTGCCATCTTGTCCATTCCGCTAAGTCCCGGGAATTCAAAGCTGTCTACTTTGTTCAGATAACGTCCGTACTGCGCGTAGATTTCTTCCAGTCTCTGCTTCAGTGAGCTTCCGATGCTTCTGTAGTAAGCTGCCATTTCACAGATCAGCATAGATCCGATAACAGCATCTTTATCACGTACATACGGTCCTGCAAGGTATCCGTAGCTCTCTTCAAATCCAAAGATGAAACGGTCTACTTCTCCGGCTTCTTCAAGCTGTGCGATCTGGTCACCGATCCACTTGAATCCGGTAAGTACGCTTCTGAGTTCTACACCGTAATGCTCTGCAACTGCATCTGCAAGCGGAGTAGATACGATTGATTTTACAGCAACTGCTTTCTCAGGCATGGTTCCTTTTTCAATACGTCCTGCGCAGATGTAATCGAGAAGCAGAACACCGACTTCGTTACCACTTACCAGTTCGTAAGAACCATCCGGGCACTTCATTGCAATACCTACACGGTCTGCATCCGGGTCTGTTGCAAGCATCAGATCTGCATCTGTCTCTTTTGCAAGGTTAAGTCCAAGCTCCAGAGCTGCAAAAATTTCCGGGTTCGGATAACTGCAGGTCGTGAAGTATCCGTTTGGATATTCCTGTTCCGGAACGATTGTGATATCTGTGATTCCAATGTCTTTTAATACCTGTGTTACCGGAACAAGTCCTGAACCATTGAGCGGGCTGTATACCAGCTTCAGTCCTGCTGTCTTGCAAAGTCCCGGTCTTACCTGACGTGATTCGATCGCTTCATAAAGCGCCTTCTTGCAGTCATCTCCTACAAAACGAATCAGCCCTTTTTCTACACCTTCTGCGAAGGATATGTATTTTGCACCTGTGAGGACATCTGTCTTCTGGATCTCAGCATATACGATTGCTGCAGCATCATCTGTCATCTGGCATCCGTCCGGTCCATATGCTTTATAACCATTGTATTTTGCCGGGTTGTGGGATGCAGTTACCATAACACCTGCATTGCAGTTATAATAACGTGTCGCAAATGAAAGTGCCGGCACTGGCATCAGCGCGTCATAGATTCTGACATTGATTCCGTTTGCTGCCAGAACACCTGCTGCTGTCTTTGCAAATACATCACTCTTCAGACGGCTGTCGTAGCTGATTGCCACAGTCTGTGTGCCACCCTGTGTCTTAACCCAGTTCGCCAGTCCCTGTGTTGCCTGACGTACTACATAAATATTCATACGATTCGTTCCTGCTCCGAGAACTCCACGAAGTCCGGCTGTTCCAAACTTCAGAGCTACAGCGAAACGATCTTTTATCTCTTCGTCATTTCCTTCAATTCTCGCTAATTCCGGACTCAGATCGGCATCTTCCAGATCTGCTTCCAGCCAACGTTTGTACTCTTCCTGATACATCTTGACCACTCCCTACTATAATTTGTTCTTATTTTTGTACATTTTAACAAAAATATACTTTAAATATACCATATCTTTGACTAACCCGCAATGATTTGGGTAAGAAAAGTCCGTTAAAACATTCTAATTTCACAGCGTAAGTATTTTCATAATTTGTTTCATTTTACAATCCTGATAAAGTTCTCATTACCAGATCCACATCTTTGTTTTCCAGCTCCTGAATAATATGAAGATATGTTTTCTGTGTTGTCGTCATACTTGCATGTCCTAACCGGCGGGCAACACTGGCAATTGATACACCTGCAAACAGCAATAACGACGCATGTGTATGGCGAAGTCCATGAATTGAAATTTCAGAAATACCACATTTTTTGCAATGTCTGGTAAGTGCATCATTTACAGTAGAATTATAAATTTTTGATTTTCCTACAAAAATAGGTTTATCTTCAGGAAGTCTTTTTGTCAACTCTGAAAATTTAACTACGATTTGCCAGTCAATCTGAAGTTTTCTTACCGAGGATTTATTTTTGGTAGGTAAAAATCCACCATTGCCTTTATAATCCCATGTTTTGTTTATCGATAATGTCTGTCTGGAAAAATCAAAATCCGCAGGTGTAATAGCAAGTGCCTCTGAAAAACGCATGCCAGTCTTTGCTACCAGAAGAATGAACCAGTCCCAGTTTGGTTCTTCTCCGATATCAAGATCATTAATCAGCGTATGAAGTTCAAACTGATTCAGATACTTTATCTTTTTTACTCTTGGTTTTTTTCCTTTAATGATTGCTTTTCTGGTTGGATCTCTTTCAATCATTCCTTCATCAACAGCATCCAGAATCGCACCTTTCAACTGATGATGGAAGTCTAAAGTTGTCTGCCTTTCATGCTCTTTTGCATAATCATTCAAAAGTTTCTGATATGCCGTTCTTGTCAATTCTGAAACTTTCAACTCTGGTATCAATTTTTCTACCCATTTTTGCGTCATTAAATATTTCGCCATCGTTGCTTCCCGGATCGCACCTCTTTTATAGATTTCTATCCACTGAGCATAATATTCACAAAAAAGCAGATTGTTTGTATCACTTCGCATAAGTTCCCTCCATTTCTTGAAATTACTTACGCTGATGCAAACATCTATAAATTTCCAAACACCTATACAGTTATCAGCAATGGCTTAATTTCCTCTTCCAGAATCATCCTTAAATCTGCCATCATCTGTGAAAAATATTTAAACTTCGGAAGTGGCTTTTCCTGTCCCGCTTTATATTTTGTGTAATCAACCGTTGCTTTAATTGCACTTTCATTCGGGATCTCACCATTTCTGTAATGCATTGCCGCATACATAACATCATCTTTTGAAGCACACCATGTACTGCAAAAATCTGTGATAACCGTATTTATACAATCTCTTTTCATGTTCTCTACAATATTAAGGATTGACTTTCCTCTGTACTTTGTATCATCTTCTTCAATATCTCCAATCAGATCACACATAATTTCTGCTACCTTGCCATTACTCTTTCGCAGTTCTTCAACATACTGCAGAACTTCCGCAATTTTTCTTTGTTTCTCCTCCGGCGATATTTCTTCTTCCTCTTCTGCTGGCGTAACAATATTCTGGATCAAATTGATAATATATTCATAATCAATCTTTGTATTACTGTACGCCATCAATTCATAGTCCTGATCAATTTCTTCACCTGATTCCTCTTCTGAGCCGCCACCGTCCGGAGTTTCTTCATGAATTTCTTCCATAACATTTTTATAATGACCTACATACTCATCATATTCTTCTTCCGTAAATCCATATTCTTCAAGCATGGTGTCATCATATTTGGTAAATGATTTCAGCTGTGCAAACAGACTGTCAAAAGACTGGAACATTTTTGCAAATACTTTCTTTTCCTTCATAGACATTTTCGGAATGTCTGAAGGATTTTCTGCACATACTTTTAAAGCTGCAAGCGCCTTACGAAATGCCGGTTCTATTTCTTCCCATTCTGCCAGAAGTGCTGTTCCTGTACTTCCTGCTGAATACAGCTTCACCGCATCATCCACACATTTCTTAAAAAGCTTTGGTGCCTGAAAAGTCACAATCTGTCCGTAGGTTTTGTTTTTATCGTAAATACGATTTGTCCTTGAAAATGCCTGAATCAAATCATGTGGTCCCATTGGTTGACGATCTATAAAAATAGTCGACATACATGGTGCATCGAATCCTGTCAAAAGACGATCAACCACAATAACCAGATCCAGTTGTTCATTTCTGCTCTTGAATTTGGCATCTTTTCTTGCCAGCCGTTTATTTAAATTGCTATTGTATCCCTGAATCTGTGAAATTTCAAACTTAGTGCCAAACATTCCATTGTAATCATCAAGAGACTGCTGCATTTTCTCCTGGTTTACATGTGATCCCTCTTCGTTTTCTGTTACCGAATAAGTAATTGCAAATTTAGGGAAATCCGGTAATACCTGTTTGATTTTCTCATCAATCACAAGTGAAGTTTCTCCATTTTTTACTTTTGTCAGCAAATCATAATATTTCTGTGCCATCTGAATAGAACTCGTAGTAAGGAGTCCTTCATAGGTTTGCCCTTTTCCATTTTGAAAGCCAAGCTTGTGATAAGATTTATTCAAAATGATATCTAATACACTTAACATATGTGTTTCGTTATCATATGCACTACTATCTGTTTCATCTGCAATATTTTTCGGACCATTATGTTCTACCTGGAATCCTAAGACAGCTTTGTCATGAATCGCATTCTGTATTGTATAACGGTGAAGACGTTCACCATATAATTCTTCGGTAGTTCTCGGCAAATCTCCCATCTGTGGATAAGGATTTTCAGCAAATCTCGGTGTGCCGGTAAATCCATACCATAAAGATCTGCCAAAAAATCGTTCCAGTTCTCTTTTTGTTTTTGGTGTAACTGCTCTATGGCACTCATCTACTACAAAAGCAATTTTCAAATTTTTAATTTTATTATATTCTGGCGTTCCTTCCTGAAGTCTCTTGCTTACAAGAATCTGCATCTTCTGAATCGTTGTAACAATCACCTGTCTGTCATCAGACCTGAGTTTTTTCTTAAGATCATTTACATTATCTGTCTCATCAACATCTACAAGGTCATTATTTGCATACGCCTGAAATGCCATTGTAGTCTGCGTATCCAGATCTTTTCTGTCAATCAGGAAAATCGCTTTATCAATTGCCGGAATATCCATCAAAAGATTTCTTGTTGCTTTATAGGAAGTCAATGTCTTTCCAGAACCGGTTGTGTGCCATACATAACCGGATTTTCCCGTCTTCGATGCCTCTCGGATCGACTCAATTGCATGAATCTGATATGGGCGAAGCAAAATCAGACGTTTTGCATCCTCATCCAGCACTGTATATCTCGCAATCATTTCATGCGCTTCCGGAATCCGAAGAACACTTTTTGCAAAATCAAGATAATTTGCCACCTGATTATTGTCTTTATCCACCCAGCCACTCATAAACTTCGAATTTAACTCTGTATCACTGGCTGCTGCAAAATATCTGGTATCAGCACCATTACTTACAACGAACATCTGAACAGCCGAAAAAATTCCAGCAAATTTTCCTTCGCTGATGTATTTTTTAATTTGATTAAACGCCTCCATGTAAGAATGCTGCTTATTCTTCAATTCAATATGTATCATTGGAAGTCCATTAATCATCAGCGTTACATCAAAACGCCGTTCTCTTGTCAAACTGGTATTTTCATCATCTGTTTTTAACGCACTGTACTGATTGATTACTTCATAAACACTGCTGCCACCGGCAATATGTTCATGATTCATCACTACCAGGTGAAGTCTTTCCGTATCTCTTTGAACATGAACCTGCACTTTCCCATTCTCTCCAACCAGCCATTCACCTGCTTTATAAAATGAAGAAAACTGCAACTGGTTCTTTACCTGCTCAAATTCTGAGTCTGACAAAGGTTCCCCATTCAGCCTGTCTTTGTTATTCTGTTCAAGGATATATCTGAAATTCGCCCATAAATCTGCCTCTGTTTTCAAATCCTCCCTGTATGTCCACTGTGACTCACCGTAAATCAGCTGATCGATCAGTTTTTGTTCTATCATTGACTCCAACTCTGGCATGATTTTCTTCTCCTTTATGATTGTTATTGGAAATTATACTTTCTGGTTCTTCCTGTTTTTGGCATTTGGAAGCTGTTTATATATTCTTCTGTTGTCTGTATCCCGAAATCTTTAATTTTAAGATTCTTTAAATCTTTAAAATTATCCTCTATCTCATATATATTTACAATCAGCTTTTCCCCATAAATTCTTGCTACTCTTATTGCCATTTTTTCAGCCTGTTCTTCAATATCTGTCAAATAAAATCCCTGTCCAAAATCCTTGTATGGTCTGCACATTGCCAGATTTATATTATCAATCGCTATATCGCTCCCATGATACAATCTCATAATGTACCTCCATTTTTTTTACATAAAATTCCCAAATCTTCTAATATTGTTTCAAAATCCAGCGTATGTTCCACATCATAATTTTCTTTGATAAAAGCAATTCCTTTAAACTTGAAAAGATACTGAAATGCCTCTTTGCTACTTATCTGATACTTACGGGCAAATTCATTTACACATGCAATAGTAAAACCAATTTTTCTTTTCTGTTCACTCATCAAAACCACTTCCTTTCGGCATAAAACCAGGTCTATCTGTCACCTATTATTGTTCTAATCATAATATGACGTCTGATTTTCTATATAAACATATTTTGTAACATAAATTTCTTAACACTTCGCAATTCATCACACTTACGCTGGTGAAGAGTGATGAGGTGATCTAAATCATCAAAATACGTAGCTATTTTTCTCTGCTCAGCTTCAGATGGAAAAATCATTTTGTATTCAAGCATATCGCTTAATTTCAGAACTCTATTTCTTCCGGCTCCTCCTGGTGATGATAATTCCAAATGATGTTTGAAATTTTCGTCAAGAATCAGATATCTAAAAAATTTCGGATCCATCCCCGCATTAAAGCTATATTGTGGAAACCTATGAGAAACAAGCTTTCCAGCGTCATTTTCGTCAGTAATTGCTACTGCATGTTCCCATCCAAATGTAATATTCACAATGAACTTATCCGCTGCTACTCGGAACATTTTAGCTGTCTCAAGTTCTTTTCCTTTTTCAACATAACTATGAAATGTTCCTTTGGCATGGCTTCTAATTCCAAGTCTTGTATAGCCCTCTGTCGGAGTTTCTACTGGATCTTCGTATTTTTCTACTATTTCTCCAAACTTACGCTGTTCCCAAGAGTGCACTTTTTATAATTGTTCTCTTACCATCATCAACGCATATCCCAGTAAATTTTGTCCTCTCCATTTACTCCGATTATATCTATTTTCATCCTTCATAGATAATCCAATTCCCCAAATCTGATCTTTAACAGCACACTCTACCAAAATCGCATTATCAGTTCCTATAAGTTTCTCTTTTAAATCATGGTTTTGAGAAAATTTTGCAAGAAGTCCTTCATAAACAACAATCTGCCTTACTCCATTCCAAAAATTTTCATCATATCCTTTAACATCTCTTCCTAACTTCTTAATCTGTGCCACATCTTCTGTCTGCAAAATCTTATCTGCTATCTTTTTGTCTTGAAAACACTGTGCTTTCCGATACATCATAAATTGTTCCATAGAAGAAAAATCTATTCCATTTACACTAAACTGCACCGGATACCAATTACTCAAATATCCGTTTTCCTCATATGGATTATGAAAACAAATAATTTGCATTATTCTTCACCTACTTTTTTTACTGCCAAATCAAGTTCCAGATCATGTAATCCATAATACGCTTTTTTCAAAAAGTCTATCGGTACTTTCTGAACCACTTCTGCACTTGGGATATTGTAATACCATTGGTAATAAGCATAAAACTCGCCAATCCAATCTGGCATAAAACCTTTCAGTCCCTCACCATTCTTTAGCGTATATTGTTCCGTTTTCAAAAAATATTCCCACAATTCTTTGCAATCCATAGTATTTACATAAGCCTGTGCTTCATCAATACTTTTTCTTGTGTTACTTTTCATGTAAGTCTTAATAAATTCTTCCGTATCTTTATCTGGGAATTCCTGTGCTACAAAGTCAAACAACTTTCCCTGTGTTTCCACGACATCACTTAAATAATCTTCTGCATATGCTCTCATCATCATCTCTCCCGTTCTAAAGCAATGTACTGAATACTTTTGTTACCTTGTTTGCATCAGAATCTACCAATTCCCGCATTCTTTGTCTTGCTGATATATCTCGCTGATTATATTTTTCTCTAAACTCTGTATAATCAACAGACAATAATCCTTCTTTTACTTCCTGCAATTTTGAATATGCTAATTCAGATTTAATACAATATTGAATTCCCAAACCTCCTAAAGATAAAAGTTCTTCCAAAATATCAATGTCAATATTATCTCTCACAAATTCTTTTGCAATATAAAAGTATGACGCATTAGCTCTCCAGCCTTTTATAACATCATATCCACTTGTATCAATTCCATATTTGTCAATAAATCTCTTAGATAACATTCGATAACGTTTGGAATCTGCTGCATCTCTATGCTTCATCAACTCTGCTAGCCATGAAAGTACATCTTTTTCTTGAAAATTCAGAATTTTCAAATCATCCGTATCCAATTCATATTGATGAACCCAGCCATTCGTAACATTCGGTTTACAAACCGCCCATTCTTTTGCAAGATCTATATTTCCAGTTAAATAAAAGCCCATTCCATAATCATGCTTTTTTTCACCAAGTCCATATGTCGGCACTACAATTTTTTCAGAAGTTCCATGAAATAACGTTATTTTTTTCATTGTTTCACCCTTTTCTTTATACAAACATGTTCTGTAGCATATATTTTTTTATTTCTTTTAGTTCATTACACTTTCGTTGGTGAAGAGTGATGAGGTGGTCAAGGTTACTTAAATAAGTACCTATTAGTTCTTGATCCTGTGTATTATTTGGATAGCAAACCTCTAATTTTCGTTGTGTCAATATAGGTACCTGACTACGGGTAGTCTGTTTCATATATTTGAAAAGTTGATTTTGGAACAAATCTGACCGCAACATTTGTAAGAAAAATTTAGAATTCATTTTATTCTCATTAATTCTAAATAAGGTTAATGATGTGCTCAAAATAGCAAAATCATACTCCATTGAAAGCTGTAAACATGGACCTACTGTAGCATTATGCGCCAACAATATATCCCCATTTTGAGCAACACCTTTCCTAAACTGTTCTGCCCTTTTTAATGGTAAATATTTAACTAAATTAAAGTCTATATCATCTCCAGATGATGAAATAGCAGATGCTGCTATATATGGAATCCCAGCATCAGTAAATTCATCTGAACGAGGATATAATTCACCATGATTGCCATCACTTTGCTCTATAATTATATTATCTTCTATTAAATCCCCCAACTTACGCTGTTCCCAATCTTCAGTAAACCCGGAAAATCTAATTTCTGGAACTGAATGACCATTTTGTGGAAACATCTTTTGAAGCATATATTTTTTCAAGGTTTTCGTCTCTTCGCACTTTCGCTGGTGAAGAGTGATGAGGGTATTTAACTGCTCGAAATATAATCCAATCTTATTCTGTTCATCATAGGATGGAATAGTTACTTCAAGCTCTTTTATTATCTGAGCAGATAAATTTCCTTGCCCACCTTGAAGATATGTATCTGTGATTTTATCCTTCTCTTTTCTGAACCATTCCACTAAAAAATTTGCATTTATATCATCGTTTGGTATTATTGCTAAAATCGCTTGATTTATTGCACCATCAAGCTTTGCCCGGCTTACCTCTCCGCTTGTAGCGCCATACAATGCATATAAAATATCCCCTTCATGAACCATTTTTGCTGATGAATTTTTCATACCTAATTCAGTAATAAAAAGTTCTGTTTTGTCACTGTAAATTTCACCTGAACGAATGAAAGGTATATCACCATCATAGTACTCTGTAGAACCCGATTTAGGTGTCCCACCTGAATATGAAGTTGTAATATTACAAACCTTACGCTGTTCCCAATCTTCACTATACCCTTCAAATCTAATTTTAGGTTTTCCCATCTCTACCCCTCCATTTTCCCGATCAAATCATTCAAAGATGCCATTATTGACGCATCATCTGATGTTAATTCTTTGAGCATTGAAAGGAATTCTCCCTGCACTTTTTCGATTTCTTCATCCGTTTTCTTCATTTCACCTAAAAGTGCCGGTAGATCAACCTCTTCTTCTTTCTCAAAATTATCAACATATCGTGGTATATTGAGGTTAAAGTCATTTTTTTCTATATCTTCAAAGTTGGCAAGGAATGCCTCTTTTTCTACAGTTTCTCTCTTACTGTACAGATTGATAATCTCTTCAATATGTTCATCTGTCATTTCATTTTGCTTTTTCCCTTTATTGAACTTCTTGGAAGCATCAATAAATAATACATCTCTGCCATCTCTATGCTTTTTCAATACAATGATGCAAGTCGGAATGGACGTGTTATAGAAAAGATTTGCAGGTAATCCTATTACCGCATAAATATTTCCTGAACGAAGCAGTTTTTCTCTGATTTTTCCTTCAGCTGCGCCGCGAAAAAGAACACCATGTGGTAAAACAATTGCCATAGTTCCATTACTTTTCAAATGATACAATCCATGAAGCAGAAATGCATAATCTGCTTTCGACTTCGGTGCCAGTACACCATAATCACTGAATCTTTCATCTTGTAAAAATCCGGCAGCTGCACTCCATTTTGCTGAATACGGTGGATTCATAAGTACCATATTGAAATCTGTTTCTTCTCCTGTCGGCCAGTCTCCGTCAAGTGTATCTCCGTTACGAAGTTTCTGGTTTTCTGCCACAATTCCATGAAGGAACATATTCATTCTTGCCAAATTGTAAGTAGATGTATTCAATTCCTGTCCATAGTATTTAATATATTCTGGATGCTTTGCATATTTTTTTGCATTCAAAAGAAGCGAACCTGATCCCATACATGGATCATATACTGACAGACCTTGCTTTTCTTCCTGTCCCTTGATTGCAATTCTGGTTAAAATTTTTGATACTGCCTGTGGAGTATAGAATTCTCCTGCTTTTTTTCCTGTCTCCGATGCAAACCATCCAATCAAAGTTTCATATGCATTTCCAAGTATTTCTACATCCGAATTCAACAAGTCTGCATTATCAATTACTTTAATCAAACTTGCAATCGTATCACTCTGCTTTTGATCTCCCACTCCTAAACGATTGGAATACAAATCAATATCCGTAAACAAATCCACGAACAATTCATCACTTTGCTCAATATTATTAAATGCCTTCTGTAACTGCTCACGGCTAAAAGAATTATTTCTCGCTGCATCCGCAAAATAAGTGTAGGTAAGCTCCGGTTCAATCACATAATGGCATACACTTTTCATTTCCGTCTTTAACGCTTCTCCATCTTCTCCATTAAGAACTTCCACATATGCATCCAGTGCCTCTTTCAAGCTCTCTGGTTTTCCATCACAAATCATATCATATACTTTTATCAGAAAAGAATCGGATAAGTACTTGTAGAAAACAATCCCCAGCAAATAATCTTTATACTCATTTGCATCCATTTTTGAACGCAAAACATCCGCCCCACTCCATAACACGCTGTTTAAATCCCTGCTGTTCTCCATTTCAGCCATTTTATACTCCTCCGTCTTCTGTTATTTCGCCGCAATGGGCTACTTTCTAATCATAGTGAAAGTATACCATACCTTCAAAAAATATGGTACTCATTCATCCTCTGTATTCTGCATAGAAAAAGACTGAAAGATACCTCTCCACAATAGCTTTCAGTCTTCCATCTTATTCTTTTTCACAATTAAACAGCACCCATTTACATCTTCCAAACCAGCTCCACGCCAACTTTCATCACCCCGGCAAGCACCATCACCCAGATTGGATTCATCTTCACCTTCCTGAGCAAGATCACACATACCACAAATATTCCAACCATCAGCCAACTGGTATCAGATATCACCATTTTCCCGGAAGCTTCCCAGAATGCTGTCTGCAAAATGGAAATTCCCGCCGATCCGATCAGTGCAACCACCGCCGGTCTGATCCCTCCAAGTATTCCCTGCAGCATGTCCATTTCCCGGTATTTTAAGTACAATTTTGCAATGATCGTCACGATAATGCAAGATGGTGTGATATATCCAAGTGTAGCCACAACCGCTCCCGGCATTCCGGTCAGTTTCATCCCAACAAAGGTTGCTGCATTGATCGCAATCGGTCCCGGAGTCATCTGGGAAATGGTGATCAGATCCGTAAATTCCGTCATGCTGAGCCAGTGATGCACATTTACGACCTGCCCCTGGATCAGTGGAAGTGCCGCATATCCCCCTCCAAAGCTGAACAAGCTGATCTGAAAAAAGCTTAAAAATAATTGTATATACATCATACTCTTTTCCTCCGTCTGTTCCAGATTGTCCGGATTACACCAAAAGCTCCACTTGCAATCACAATATAAATCACATTGATTCCCAATACACAGGCTGCTATAAAGGCTGCAATCATAACAATCGTTGCCACATTATCTTTCTTTTTTATAATTCCACATCCCATTTCATAAGTGACCGAGGCAATCACAGCTCCGACACCTGCCTGCATCCCTTCCAGCATCTGACTCACCAGATAATTATCCCGAAATGCATGATAAAAAGCAGAGATCAAAGAAATGATCACAAACGGTGGAATAATCGTTCCAATAATTGCAACCAGTGTTCCTGCAAGACCGGCAAGCTTATACCCAACCACGATTGCCCCATTTACCGCAATCGGTCCCGGTGCTGACTGCGCGATTGCCACCAGATCCAGCATTTCATTTTCTTCAATCCAATGATAATCATCCACAAACTTTTTCTTCATCAGCGTAACGATCACATAACCGCCGCCAAATGTAAATGCACTTAGATATAATGTAGATAGAAAAAGTTTAACCAACACTTCTCTTTTATTCTTCATAATTTTTATCCTCCACCCATTAGTATATCTTTGCTTTATACAGATGTAAATTAAAATCCAGGTAAATTTCAAAACCTTTCCAATACAATTTTACCTCTTGACTTTTCCAACAATCTCATTTATCATATATAGCATATCAATTTAGTAGGTTTATAAAGGAGTGACACAGAATGAACATCTTATGCTTTGGCGACTCAAACACATATGGCTACAAACCGGACGGAACCGGCAGATTTGACACCGACACCCGATGGACCAGTCTGCTTCAGAAGAAGCTGGGTGCTGACCACCGTGTGATCGAAGAAGGTCTTTGTGGAAGAACCACTGTATTTCAGGATGATCTTCGTGAGGGACGCCGTGGACTTGATCTGATCGGTGTCACGCTGGAAATGCATAACCCTATCGATCTCCTTATCGTTATGCTCGGAACCAACGACTGCAAAACAAGATACAATGCGTCCGCAGGAACCATTGCCAAAGGATTGGCTCAAGTCATCCAAAAAGCTCGAAAAAACGTTTCCCAGCCTTTTAATCTCCTCGTCATTTCACCGATTCATCTGGGTGAAGGTGTTGGCGATCCTGGCTTTGATCCGGAATTTGATGAAAAATCCGTAGAAGTTTCAAAAAAGCTTGCTGAAGAGTATCACAAAGTGGCACTTCTGCATCATGCAGCATTTCTGGATGCCTCTGCTTTCGCATCTCCGAGTACAACCGACCGCGAGCATCTGGATGCAGCCGGTCACGCTGCACTTGCTAATGCAATCTATGAAAAAGTTATCGATATGCAAAAAGAACTGGAAAAAGCGGTATAGATTTTTAACGTCTATACCGCTCTTCGTATTCGTATTCTTCATTAAATATAAATCCGCATGATATTGATCACAAATCCAATCGCCCCAAGTGTCATAAACACAAGCGCAGCTCCTGCTGCCTTTTTTCTTGTTTCAATCTTTTCCTGATCTTCGATGCTCATATTCTGGACCGGATATTTTCTTCTACCGATCAGATAAAGAATCAGTCCACTTGAATTATTTCCATTCATCGCCCAAAATCCCCAGAATTTCGGGTGCTTTAAGCCTCTTGCTTTTGCATCTGATACCGTCATCTGATAAATCTGCCATGCGGTGCAGATTGCTCCTACCAACGCAATTGCTCCGCTTGCTACTGCTGCTATTTGATTCCATCCCATAATAATCTGCCTCCTAAATCCGTTTGATAATCTGATAAAGCAATACCGATGAACTCATGATTACCACACAAAATACAATTACCAGATAATAGGTTCCTTCCGGCAACAGCATGTTCAGCGCAATCAACAGTATCATCAGTATAATATTTAAAAGAATTGCTCCAGTCAGTTTTTTGTTGCTTTTTACAACATTTGTACTCTCTTCCAGATGTTCTGCCATCTTCTGATCTCCTTTCAACAGTTCATCAAGACTTACGGAATAGAGATCACTAAGTGCAATGACACTGATAATATCTGGATACGATTTTTCATTTTCCCAATTGGAAATAGTCTGGCGGGAAACATCGATTTTCTCTGCAGCCTTCTCCTGGGTAAGCCCGGCTTCTATCCGTGCATTTTTTAGTTTCTTTCCTATTTCCATAATTCCTGTTTCTTCCTTTCACGTACATCATTCCATATAGAACACCAAAAGTCTATCAAACATCTTTTACAAATGGCATTTTTGCCTGTCAAAATTCTTTTACACCGGCAAATATACCTGTATCTTACCATCCGGAGAGATTTGTATCAAGAAAACTATGGCACTTTCTCCTCGCATCTGTTAAAATAGGATTTCAGAAACGGAGGTTTTGAAATGCTAAAATCCTATGTCTGTTTTGACCTGGAAACAACCGGGCTTGACCCACTATATAATGAAATTATTGAAATCGGAGCACTGAAAGTCCGTGACGGAAAGGTTGCCGAACGTTTTATGGAATTCATTCATCCACAGGAAGAGATTTCCCCGATGATCACGAATCTCACCGGCATTACGAATGAAATGGTTGCAAATGCCAGACCTGCCGATGCTGTGATCAGTGATTTTCTTGAATTCAGTGAAGATGATGTCCTGATCGGTCACAATGTAGGCTTTGATTACAGCTTCATGAAATCAGGTGCTTCCAATTTAGGACTTACTTTTGAAAAATTTGGAATCGACACATTTAAGATCGCCCAGCGCACCTTAAAATCTCTTCCGTCCAAGAGTCTTTCCAGTCTGTGCGAATACTATCAGATTGAAAACAAAGCTGCGCACCGTGCCTACTATGATGCGCTTGCCACAGCAAAACTGTATCAGACACTGGCACACTATTTCGAGAATGAGGATCCTTCTCTTTTTAAGCCACAGCAGCTTACATACAAAATAAAAAAAGTGCAGCCTGCCACAGTAAAACAGATTGCACTTTTGCAGAGACTGTGCAGCCAGAAGAAAAAAGTACCGGAATGGAATCCGGATACGATCACACGCAGTGAAGCATCTCGGCTGATTGACACTTTATTAAAGGCATAAGCAAAAAGATAGAATACGTCTTAAAGAATCTTCTTTCTTATAAACGTACTCTATCTTTTTTAGTTCTTTTTCACTGATCTTTCGCATATTGTTTCACCTGCCCGAAAATAATCTCTTCCGGATCTTACTTATTTACTTTCCAGTTTTCCAGAAGTTTTAATTCTATTTTCGTTCCATTCGGCAGTGAGAACCAGTGGTCGTTGATTGCTTTTACCGGATAAGCCTTGATCTTTTCCATCGTTTCTTCCACGGAATCCACCGCGATTGAAATGTGGTCGTAGCCATTTTCTCCCTCTGTGTTAATTTCTTCCATTTCGCAGAGCTGGATTCCTTCTTCGTACCAGCATTTTCTTCCCGGTTTTTCACCGATCTCTCTCCACATATGCATTTCAAATACATCTTCAAAAAATTTCTGTGCATCCTCGTAAGATGCCGTTCTGATTGCTGCATGATCGATCTTTGCCATATTCTATATCCTCCTATTTTCGAAGTTTATATTCTATTTTAGGATAATTCATTTTGTGAGAGCGTGCAAGAAAAACAATGACATGAGGAGATAGATAAAAGTTATTGACAAATACTGTTGTGACACCCGTCTTCATACAACTGGCACTCAAACTTATTTGTTGCAGGGATGTGATGTGCGGGAGCCATTAGCTATCATATATGTAAAAGTTTCAAGACATTGGACAATGTAAACATACCGTTTTTCCATGCAAAAAGAAGTCCCACACAAGGACTCCTTCTTTAGTAGCGGGAACTGGATTTGAACCAGCGACACCGCGGGTATGAACCGCGTGCTCTAGCCAACTGAGCTATCCCGCCATATGAAATTTACAACTTATGTTGTAGTGGGACCAATAGGGCTCGAACCTATGACCCTCTGCTTGTAAGGCAGATGCTCTCCCAGCTGAGCTATGATCCCTCATCACATTTATGCGACTTGTTTAGTCTACTATTATTTTCTACAAATGTCAATACTTTTTTCAGTTTTTTTACAGATTTTCTCTTTTTCCGTCAGCATATCTCCCCTTACTTCCTGCTTTCCAGACCATTACCTGTAGATTTCTTCCCAATGCTCTTTTGTCATAACATTCGTATGTTCAACCCGCACCTCATGTAAAAGCGGCACAGGAACTTCATTACAGGTATGATGATAAACAAATCCCAGCTTTTCCTGCACTCTTTTTGATTTCAGATTGCCATCATAATAAGCGCACCAGATTGTTGTCATGCCAAGATCTTCAAATCCATGTCTCAATAACTCTCTGGAAGCTTCCGGCATATAGCCTCTTCCCCAGAATGGCTGTCCAAGCCAATATCCAAGCTCGCACTCATCGTCGCGCTTTGTTGTATTCGTGTGTCCATTCAGTTTCAGTTCCACAGCACCTATCGCAATATTCTTTTCCTTTTCACAGATTGCGTAGCACTCTGCTCCATCAAATACATTTTTGATGACAGCTCTGCTTTCCTCCACACTCTTATGCGGCGGCCATCCTGCAGCAGGTCCGATCTCCGGATCTTTTGCGTATTCAAACAGACTTTCCGCATCTTCCTCTGTCCATTTTCTCAGTATTAATCTTTCGGTCTCCAGCATACTCTTCCACCTCAGTCTTTATATTTAAATTTTTAATAAATTTGTTTTCTTCAAATTCTATTCTATACGTTAATCTGTTTTCTCAGTATATCATAAGGATTTTATAGTTTCAACATTCCACATTTGCATGGTTATACGTAAAACGTATTTCAATAATTCATTTTTTCTATATATCGTCCTATTTATAGTTATTTTACACATTTCACCATATGTATTGACTAACTCATTCGTCATTTTGTACAATATTTTATATGGATAGCGACAAAATATATGGATACTAACAAATCGTCATTGTATAAAAGGAGGAAATGAAAATGGCTGATTATGAAAAAATGTGGGAAGACCTTGGGATGGATGTCAAAAATCATGACAATCTCTGTCAGGTTCTTCCGACAGCAGTTGGGGATGTATTTATGACACAGGAAAACCGCCCGAAGGCAATGGACTTCTGGGATATGGTCATCGCTGAGGTGCACGGTATCCGCCCGGCTGAACTCATTGAAGAGCAGAAAAAAGGACGCAAGGTATTCGGAACCTTCTGCGTATATGTACCGGATGAAGTAATTATCGCTGCAAATGGTATCGTAACAGGACTTTGCGGTGGATCACAGTTCTGGGTTCCGGACGGCGAAAAAGTCCTTCCGAAAAATGTCTGTCCACTTGTAAAAGCTTCTGTAGGAGCAAGACTTGGACGTACCTGTCCGTTCTTCCGTATCGCAGATATGTATGTCGGGGAAACTACCTGCGATGGCAAGAAGAAAGCTTACGAGATTCTCGGGAAAGACGTTCCAATGCATATTATGGACGTTCCACAGATGAAGCGTGAGAAAGATATTATCAAATGGAAAGAAGAAATTACAGATTTTGCAAAGATTGTAGAAGAATTCACCGGAAACGAAATTACACCGGAAAAGCTTGCAGAAGCGATCAGTATCTGCAATGAAAAGCGTAAAGCTCTTCAGAGAGTTTATGACTGCAGAAAATCAAAATGTCTGCCAATTTCCGGACGAGATGCTCTGCTCATGACCCAGATTTCTTTCTTCGATGATCCGGTACGTTGCGCCCAGATGTGTAACCGTCTGGCTGACGAACTGGAACAACGAATCAAGGATGGTGTATCTGTTGTACCAGAAGGCACAAAACGTATCCTGATCACAGGAACGCCTCTTGCAGTTCCGAACTGGAAATTACATAACATCATCGAGACAAGCGGCGCTGCTGTTGTCTGTGAAGAGATGTGTACAGGAACAAGATATTTTGAAAATCTTGTAGACGAATCCGGTGAAACACTGGATGAACAGTTCATGAATCTGTCCAAACGTTACATGAAGACAAACTGTGCATGCTTCACACCAAATACGGGACGTATCGACGATATTCTCCGTATGGTCGACGAATATCAGGTGGACGGCGTCATCGACTGCAGTCTGATGTTCTGCTGCCTGTACGACACAGAAAAGCTTGCAGTTTCTGAAGCACTGAAGGCGAAAAATATTCCGGTACTCTCTCTGGAAACAGATTACACCGATAAAGATGCTGAACAGCTTCGTACAAGAATCGGAGCATTTGTGGAGATGCTGAATCAGTAAAATGGAAGAAAAAAATAAACATATCCGCTATTATATTCTCTTTGACAATCACACACAGGGCATGATGCTCCATGAGCTTCTGGATAAGCAAGGTCTTCCTAACCGGATTGCACCTGCCCCACGTGACACTGACGGCAAAGCAGCCTGCGGGATGGCGCTTCTGATCCATCCGGATGACATTGATGCAGTCAGGACATGCATCGAAGAGAATCATGCGGAATATGTAAACATCGTTCCATTGGAAAATCAGTTGCAGAAAAAGAGAGACCGATATTGTTAAATGTAGAGTGTATGATAAATGAGGAGAAAGCGAAAAGCTCTCTCCTCATTTTGACTCATCATATTCAAAAACCGCTGAATCATCTCATTTTCAGCGGTTTTACAGGTATGGACCTGAGGGGAATCGAACCCCTGTCCGAAAGCTCTTCCATAAAGGCATCTCCCATCACAGTCATTCTTTTGACATTCCCTCCATAAGCCGCCGAACAACAGGCTGCTTACTTTAGTAGCTTCATAAATTCTTCCATTCCCTCAAAGCTTTGGAAACGAAGTGCCTCATCTGGTCGAAGCCGGTTACTTAAGCGATGAGAGACTCAAGACCGACTGCTGCAACTAGGCAGCGTACGCTAAATTTTCGTCTGCGTTTATATTTAGTTGGAACTTTTAACGTAGTGTCCCGCTACGGATGGCTTCCTTGACTTCCGTGCCCCCGTCGAAACCAGTACAAGCCCTGGTTCTTGGAAGCCGTATCATCAAAAATACGCTTCTGCAAACAAGATCCGTTCAGAAGTCAACCTTCTGCCCTCCCATTTGCTCTATATATTATATGCGGACATCCAGGCTCATGTCAAGGCATCTCCGCATATAATTTACTCAATCTATCATTTTACGCTTCTTTTGTCTTCCCCACTTCCAGCATTCCGCTCTTTGCAAGTGCCGGTCGCAGTGCATTGTAGATGATCACTACAACGATTGTAGAAAGGACTGCATTTACAAAGGTAGCAGCTGCGCTCCATTTTGCAAGAACCTCTGCCATCTGCTGCGGCTGTCCCAGAATGTACTGTTTGTAAAAGTATCCGACGATCGGATCTGCAATGACATTAAATGCAAGTCCGGCTACAGATGCCAGCAGGCTCCATTTGAAAATGTATTTCTTATCGGTACTTTCATTGATCTTTGCGATCTTATGCGCTACAAGTCCTGTGATCAGTCCGATGCAGAGCTTCAGGATAAATGTCTTCGGTGCTCCGGTAATATAGATCGGATCCATCACATCCGCGATTCCCATTCCGATCGCTCCTGCAAGTCCGCCGTACCAGCCGCCCAAAAGAAGTGCGGCAAGCACACAGAACGCATTTCCAAGGTGGATTGATGTTGCATCTCCTCCCGGCATCGGTATTTTAATCTGCAGATACGTAAAGATTACGTAGCAAAGTGCAGCAAACAGCGCTGTCTGTGCAATTTTCATAACGGTTGAATTTGTTTTCATAGTCTGTCTCATCCTTTCTTATTCCTTGTGAAACACTATAGTACATTGATTCATCAGGTTATTGAACATTGTACCGCGTCACTGTCTCTGTAAAAATATACAATTTTCACTTTTTTCAAGGGGACAGTTTTGTTTTATCCGAAATTGCGGATCTTGAATTCTCTTTCTGCCTCACGCTTCTGGTCTTTTTTCGCGATATCATCACGCTTATCGTATAGTTTTTTACCTTTTGCCAGTCCGATCTCTACTTTGACAAGACTCTTGCTGAAATACACCTTCAGTGGCACGATCGCCATTCCTTTTTCCTTGGTCTTACCGATCAGTTTGTTGATCTCCGATTTGTGAAGAAGGAGCTTTCTCACACGCAGAGGATCTTTATTGAAAATATTTCCCTTTTCGTATGGGCTGATATGCATTCCATAGATGAACACTTCCCCATCCTCAATACGGATAAAGGATTCTTTGATGCTGCATTTTCCCATGCGGAGGGATTTTACTTCCGTACCTGCAAGTGCAATTCCCGCCTCATAAGTATCCAGGATAAAATAGTCATGATACGCTTTTTTATTGTTCGCAATCATCTTGCCCTGCGCTTTTGCCTTAGCCATCTTCTCTCTCCTCTTTTCTTTCCTTTACAAGTCTAAAATCAATGGTTCTTGATATCTCATCACAATCGATCATCTTCACACGCACCTTCTGCCCCAGCTTATAGGTCTTTCTGAGATGGGAACCGATCATCTGATAATGTTCTTCGTCGTAATCATAATGATCGTCCGTCATATTGGTAACATGTACCAGCCCTTCTACGGTATTCGGAAGCTCTACATAGATTCCCCACTTTGTGATACCCGAAATAACTCCTTCAAATTCCTGTCCGAAGAAATTCCGCATATACTGTACCTTCTTCAGCTTCAGCGTCTCTCTCTCTGCCTCATCCGCACGGCGCTCTAAGGAGCTTGTCTCCATCGCCACCTCCGGCAGGATTTTTTCATAATGATTCCTCTTTGCATCGTTCATCCTGCCTCGAAGATTATCTTTGATGATCCGGTGGATCTGCAGATCCGGATAGCGCCGAATCGGTGAAGTAAAATGCGTATAATACTGGGTCGCAAGTCCGAAATGTCCGTCATTATCCGGCGAATATCTTGCCTGCTTCATCGAACGGAGTGCAAGCCTTGAGATCATGGCTTCTTCCGGAGTCCCCTCGATCTTATCCAGAAGCTTCTGGACTTCCTTTGGACGGATCTCCTGTCCTCCCTGCATATGCATGGTATATCCGAAATTCTGCAAAAATGTCACAAGTTTCTTCATCTTATCATCATCCGGTGTTTCATGCACACGGTATAAGAATGGAATCTCCTGCCAGAAATAATCCTCTGCAACCGTCTCATTTGCAACAAGCATAAAATCCTCGATGATCTTCGTTGCCACGTTGCGGTCGTAAGCCTTAATATCCACCGGCTCACCGCTTTCATTTAAAATAATCTTTGCCTCCGGAAAATCAAAGTCGATTGCCCCTCTTCTGTGGCGTCTTTCTCTCAAAATGTGTGACAGTTCTTTCATCAGTTCAAACATCGGGATCAGATCATGATATCGTTCGCATTCTGCCTCATCCCGATCCTCAAGAATCTTTTTCACACTGGTATAGCTCATGCGTTCATCCACATTTACCACAGTTTCTGCAATCTGGTGATCGATTACATTTCCCTTCGCATCAATAGTCATGATACAGCTCAGTGCCAGCCGGTCCTCGCCTGCGTTTAATGAACACATTCCATTAGACAGAACTCTTGGCAGCATCGGGATCACACGGTCTGCCAGATAGACACTGGTACCTCTTTTCAGTGCTTCCCGGTCAAGAGCGCTGTTCTCCTGCACATAATTGGTCACATCAGCGATATGCACGCCCAGAATATAACGGTCTCCCTCTTTTGTCAGAGTGATCGCATCATCCAGATCCTTCGCATCCTCGCCGTCGATCGTCACGGTCTGCCAGCTCCGCACGTCCTTACGTCCTGCCATATCAGCGGTCGTCACTGCCTTTGCCACACGCTCTGCCTGATTCAGTACCTTCTCCGGAAATTCGGTTGGCAGATCATATCCTTTGACTATCGACAAAATATCAACTCCCGGATCGGTCATATGCCCCAGGATCTCTACGATCTTTCCTTCCGGCTTCTTTCCATTCTCCCCATAAGAGGTCAACTCGACCACAACCTTATGCCCGGTCACAGCTCCTTTAGAACGCTCTGCCGGTACGAAGATATCCTGCAGGAAACGCTCATTATCCGGCACAACGAATCCGAAATTCTTCCGGCTCTGATAATAGCCGACGATCCGCTGGATTCCCCTCTGTACGATCTTCGTGATCTTTCCTTCTCTTCGCTTTCCTTCCGGTGCTTTGGTGATGACAACCTCTACCTCATCTCCCTGCATGGCACCGTTCATATCATCTTCAGAGATAAAGATATCTTCACTCTCACCTTCCACAGTAACAAAGCCGAAGCCTCTCGCATTTGCCTGGAACATTCCCCGCAGCTGCTTTGCCTCACCTTTGATGTATTTTCCTTTCTGTGTGACATGTACCCTGCCTTCCTTTTCCAGGCTGTCCATGACAGCTTTGAGTTCCCCTTTCTGATCTTTCGGAACCTGAAGCAGCATCGACAGCTCTTTCAGCTTCATCGGCACATAAAATTCATCACAGATAAATTCATAAATAATTTTCTTTCTTTTTTCAAATAATTCGTCCATCTCTTCTCCTGTCAAAAAAGGAACACCCTATAGATACTATAGAGTGTTCCTCATCTTCTTTCAATCATTCTTTATGCAAAAACTTTCAGGTTCAGGACTGCTGCAAGTACGATAAACAGAATTGCTAAAAACTTGGTAGACTTAACAAGTGCGCCTTCCATAGAACGTCCTTTGTTCTGTCCCCAATAAGAATCTGCCATACCTGCGATTGTTCCAAGACCTGCTGACTTACCTTCCTGCATCAATACGATTACTGTCAATGCGATACAATCTATTGCAAATAAAATTAAAAGTACTGTTTTTAAAATTTCCATTACTAATCACACCTCCTGATGTTTGAACCACTCATATATTTTACCATAAATCTACTTCCGATTCAAGCAAATTTCATGGATTTCAGTCTTTATTTTACCAGTTTGCTTCCTTTCAGCTTCACAACCCGGTCAATCCGGTTAATGGATGACATCCGGTAGGCATAAGCCCCCGACTCAAAAAGTGCATAAATGCTGCCACCATCCTGATAGATCTGTTCCAGTCTCTCTGGAAACTTGATCGTCTTATAAGCTTCGGAAGTTGACAAGATTCCATATCTGGAATAGTTGAAGATCTGTACCTCCGATGGCAGGATTCCCCAGGATCTGGTAAGCAGGATCTTATTGTTGTAAAATGCCATTCCCTGCACCTTACCAGAAATTACCTGCATACTGACCGCATAGGCAACCGGATCCGTCACGCCGACCGTCCGTTTCAGGTTCATATCTTCTTTTTCATACAAGGTACCGTCTGCATTGATCAGATATTTTTCAATGACACTGGCATTATCCTGTGTAAAGAATCCGACAAACAATGCACCGTCATGATACGTCATAAATGATGCCCGCTTGATCTTGTAAAGATTGTAAGACATATCGAATTCAATCGGATGATACCCATCATCAAAGGAATAGTTCTCCAGATGGGACAGCGTGATCGCATTTGCCTGCGCCCAAGTGGAACCCTGTCCTGTCACCCACAGGATCTGGTTCATCGTATCGTATGCCATTCCGCCCACATGTGCTTTGGTGTTCAGCACAATCTCTTTCACAAACCGTCTGCTTTCTTTGTCGATCACATAGATCACCGAATCATGTGCCTTTGTCTTACAATAAGCACTGACCAGAATATAATCCTCTGTAATTGCAAGTCCCTGTGGTGTCATGGATGTGCAAACTTCTGCTTCTCCGTCCCCTTTTACTTTCAGCGTTCTTGTTGACTTCAGACCAGGCACAACATAAGTCCCGTAGTAATTATCTACTTCAGCTTCATCGCAGGCGTACTTATAAACAGTCTGGTTACGCTTCAGCGTTTTCAGATACTGCTCCATCGTGTAAACGGAATCCGTATTCGTCACCTTCCGGTTAGTTTCCGGCTCCATCTCGGTTCTGTACTGGAATGCGTAATACCAGTAGCTTCCTCCGATGATTCCCACAACCAGTAGAATACTGATGATACTGCGGATATGTCCAAGCATGGTCTTCTTTTTCCGGACCTTTTTCTTCTTTGCTTTTTTCTCTTCCTGTCTTACTTCCTCATTCTCAAGCTCTTGTTTATTCATTCATGCCCACTTCGTTTTTATATACTTTCTGTGTTGAAAATCCCCGTCCTCTGACCTCATTTACATTGCCAATGATCATAAATGCGTGCGGATCTATCTCCTGCACGATCTGGTTCAGCCGCATCAGTTCACGGTTAGATACAACGGTAAGGATCATCGGCTGATCCTTTCTCAAATAACCGGTCTGCGTGTAGACCAGTGTAGTTCCTCGGTCAAGCTTCTCCTGGATCAGATGGTTCAGCTTCTCATACTCTCCGGAAATGATCTTGACCTGTGTTCTGGTCGATCCCATCAGAAGCACTTTATCCAGCATCACCGTGTAAATCAGTACCAGAAGGATACCATAGATGACCTCTTCTTTATTGGTAAATACCATCTGGAAGATCAGAATCGCAAAATCAAATACATAAAGCATAACAGATACCGGAAGCCCGAATTTCTTATTCAATACCAGCGGTGGGATATCCATACCTCCTGTTGATGCTCCGCATCTTATAACAACTCCGATTCCAAGTCCGATCATCAGACCTCCACAGATCGTCGAAAGCATCTTATCGTCTGTGACGTTCTGTAATATCGGAACATTCTCCAGTATTCCCAGAATGATCGGATAATAAAACGTACTGACCAGTGTAGTAAGTGCAAATTTCATACCAAGCACTGCCGCCCCCAGAAGAAACATCAGTGTGTTGAAGATCAGTACAAATGTATGGATCTGTAATCCAAAATAATGATTTACGGCAATTCCAAGCCCCGTGGTCCCTCCGGTAATGATATCATTCGGCAGGATAAACATTACAATTGCAAGTGCATATACTGTATTCCCCAATAAAATCAGACACAGATTCCTCATATTTGACATTTTCATATTACGCTCTCCTTGACATATGTATTTTGTCTGCGGATTTCCCCAATTTTCCGCAACCCAATACTTTATAGTATACTCGGTGCATGTTTTGTGGACAAGGAATTTTTTTATTTTATTCTCTTTTTTCGTTTCATTTGGTATACTGTGATTAAAAAGACAGGTTTTGATTTTCCAGGAAAAGAGGTTAGCAAGTTATGGACAAGATCAGACAGTTACAGGACATGATTAACGAGAGCAACCGAATCGTCTTTTTCGGCGGTGCCGGCGTCTCTACCGAGAGTAATATTCCGGACTTCAGGAGTGCAGACGGACTCTACAAACAAAAGTACCGCTACTCACCGGAGCAGATTGTAAGCCACAGCTTTTTCATGCAGCATACGGAAGAATTTTATGATTTTTATAAAGAGAAAATGATGTTCCTTGATGCGAAACCAAATAAAGCACATCTGAAGCTTGCCGAGCTGGAAGCCGCCGGAAAGCTGACCGCCGTTATCACACAGAATATCGACGGACTCCACCAGGCTGCCGGAAGCAAAAATGTACTGGAGCTTCATGGAAGTATCCACCGCAATTACTGCATGCGTTGCAAAAAGCAGTACAGTGCACGTTTTGTAAAAGAATCGAAAGGAATCCCAACCTGCGATTGCGGCGGAACTATCCGCCCGGATGTAGTTCTCTACGAAGAAGGACTGGATAATCAGATTATCCAGAAAAGTATCCTCGCCATCTCAGAAGCAGATATGCTGATCATCGGCGGTACTTCTCTTGTAGTCTACCCTGCTGCCGGATTTATCGATTATTTCCACGGCAAATATCTGGTACTCATCAACAAGGATGCAACTGCCCGTGATGTAGGCGCAACTCTGACGATCCATGAGCCGATCGGAGAAGTATTAGACCGGATCCATGTATAGCCGGAGAATCCAGGAAATATCCGCTATACCCGTAATCTGTAATTTTCCGGACAACATACCATTTTCATGCAGTCCAAAAATCCTCTGCCAGCTCTTTCTATCAAAAGAGTGACAGAGGATTTTTCATTTTAACCGTTATACGTCTTAAAAAAATGATACAGATTGTCCAGTGCTTTCGTCAGCACCGGGATTTCTTCTTCATCTAAGGTCTCAACGACCGCTTCCACCATCTTCCTGTGAAACTCTGCGTGATGGTAGTACGCCTTCTCACCTTTTTCCGTTAGCTTGATATTGACGATCCGGCGGTCTTCCTCACTCCGGTGGCGGACCGCATACTTTTTATTGACCAGACTGTTCATCGAAGTCGTCAGAGATCCTACGGTAATCCCAAGCTTCTTTGCGATCGTAGACATATTATTCCCGTCACCAAGACCGACCGCCTCAATGATATGCATATCATTGTTCGTCAGATCCTTAAACTCTTCTGTGATCACTGCTTTTTCTTCCAGTCCCCATATATCATTAAAAAGATGTACCAATATCTTATTGATGCTTTCGTATGCGTCCAATTCCCCTTCTTCTCCTTGCTGTGTCTTTTTCTAGTTCAATTATACACAGTCACCTAACAAAGAATCAATCACTTCTTTCACAGTTTCTATTTTTTCTGCTTTCCACACATCCGCTCCGCAGAACAGAAGTGCCTCCCCAATCTCACCTTTTGCCGCTTTGATTAGTGCTTCCGTGATACAGTATGGCACTTCCGCCGGGTTACAGTTTTTCAGACACCCAAGACATCTCTTAGGCTTCACCCTCTCTCCTGCCATTACATGACTGATAAATGGATTCTTAATTGCCCTTCCCGGCATTCCAACCGGACTTTTCACCAGAATGACATCCTCTTTCTTCGCATTCAGATAACTCTGCTTATAACTGAGATCTGCATCGCACTCCCAGGTCGTGACAAATCTTGTTGCCACCTGGACCGCATCTGCTCCTAATGAAAAGGCATGCTCTGCCGCATCTTTATCCGAAATTCCTCCGGCTACTGCCACCGGGATATGCACCTGATATTTTTGGGCGTACTTTCTGACCACTGCCATGATCCTCTCGATTTCATTATCATAACTTTCCTGTGTGTAAGTTTCCAGCTGCTCCCGGTCGAACCCCAGATGTCCTCCGGCTTTGGGTCCCTCGATCACAACCAGGTCTGCGGTCCTGGAAAATTTTTTATCCCAGTATTTTAAAATAACTTTAGCCGATCTTTCGGTCGATACGATCGGAGCGATCTTGGTACTGCTACTCTCCACAAGTCCCGGCAGCTCGATCGGAAGCCCTGCCCCGGATACGATCAGATCTGCTCCGGCATCCACTGCTGCTTTCACATGTTCATCATAATCCTTCAGCGCAACCATGATATTAAATCCGATCACACCATCCGGAGCCGTCTCTCTTGCTCTTTGGAATTCAGATCCAATTGCGCGGATATTTGCCGCCCTTGTATTCGTTTCAAAATCCGGTTCACGAAATCCGATCTGTGCGGTTGAGATGATCCCGACTCCACCTTCTTTTGCAACCGCTCCGGCAAGCTGCCCAAGGCTTACACCGACTCCCATTCCCCCTTGAATGACCGGTCTTTTTACTTTCAAATCACCAATCACAAGTTCCGGTAATCCTTTCATTTTTCTTCTCCTCTACTACATCCTGCGGAATCTGTCATACCGCTTTTCGGTAAGTTCTTCCTTTGTCATTGCTCCATATTTTTTTAAAAAAATACTGATATAATCATCCATCGGATCTGTCACTTCTGTAAATGTTTCCAGATTGAAGTCTTCCGGCTCCGGAATCACCCGTTCCACGATACCGGCTTTCAGGAGATGATCTGCTGTCAGCTTCATCACACCTGCCGCCTCTTTTGCGCGGCTGCTGTCCTTCCACAGGATACTTGCAAATCCTTCCGGCGAAAGAATGGAGTAAATCGAATTTTCAAGAAGCCACACTTCATCTGAAGTTGCCATCGCAAGAGCTCCCCCGCTTCCACCTTCTCCGATCACAACTGACAGGATCGGAACCTGAAGATTTGACATCTCAAATAAATTTCTTGCGATTGCCTCACCCTGTCCTCTCTCTTCTGCTTCCAGCCCGCAGAACGCTCCCGGCGTATCTACAAAACAGATGACCGGACGGTTAAATTTCTCTGCCTGTTTCATCAGACGAAGGGCTTTGCGGTATCCGTCCGGTGACGGCATCCCAAAGTTACGCTCGATATTTTCTTTTGTCGTGCGCCCCTTTGCCTGCGCGATCACCGTCACCGGCATTCCGTGAAATCTTGCAATCCCGCCAATGATCGCCTTATCATCCTGGTAATAACGGTCTCCATGAAATTCCATAAAATCTGTAAATAATTCTTCAATGTACTCCGCACCGACCGGACGAGCCTTGTCTCTGGATAACTGCACCCGTTCCCATGGTGTCAGATTCCTCTGTACCGCCTGTGTTTCCTTTTCTTCTACTTCTGGCAAATCGTATGTACCCGGCTTATGCATTGCTACAATTTCCGCCAGTGTTTCCCTAAGACGCGGACGCTCCACAATCTGATCCACAAATCCGTGCTCCTGAAGAAATTCTGCCCTCTGGAATCCTTTCGGAAGCTTCTGCCCTATGGTCTGTTCAATCACACGAGGACCTGCAAAACCGATCAGCGCCCCCGGCTCGGCAAGAATGATATCTCCAAGCATGGCAAAACTTGCCGTTACCCCACCGGTTGTCGGATCGGTCAGCACACTTACATATAAACAGCCTGCATCATGGTGTCTTTTCAGTGCCGCCGAAGTCTTTGCCATCTGCATCAGAGAGTGGATTCCCTCCTGCATTCTGGCACCTCCGGAACAGGCAAATATGATAATCGGAAGTCTCTCACCGGTTGCCTTTTCTACTGCACGGGTAATTTTTTCGCCAACCACCTTTCCCATGCTCGCCATCATAAACCGCCCGTCACAGACTGCAAGAACTACTTCATTTCCCGCGATCCTCGCTTTTCCGGTTACAACCGCCTCATCAAGCCCGGTCTTTTCCTGCAGTGCTTCTACCTTTTCTTCATAGCCTTTATAATGCAGCGGATTTCCCGAAGTAAGTCCCTTGTCCCACTCTTCAAAGGTATCCGCATCTGCTACCATTTCAATCCGGCGCATCGCATGCACACGGAAATAATTTTGACATTTTGGACAGATATAATACCCCTTCTTCACATCCTCTGTCAGAATGGCAGATTTGCAAACGTTACATTTTTTCAGAAGTCCCTCCGGAACCTCCGGTGCCATATGGGCAGGCTTTCCTTCGCCAAGAGATATATACCCTCTTCTGCTTGTTTTCTTGAACATATTTGACAGTTTCAAATTGCTTTACCTCCGCTTTTGTAGAGCTAATCTTGCCGATTTTTTGCTTCTCTTTCGGCAATAAATTCAATATCAAAATCTCCTGCCTGATACTTTGGATCATGCAAAATATCATATTGATAATCCACATTAGTATCAATACCTTCTATAATTACCTCACCAAGTGCACTCTGCATCTTCCGGATCGCCTCGGTACGGTTTTTTGCAAATACGATCAGCTTTGCCAGCATATTATCATAATATGGCGGTACGGTGTATCCACTGTAAATTGCTGAATCAATCCGCACACCCTTTCCTCCCGGAAGGTACATATCGGTGATCGTTCCCGGACACGGACGGAAATTCTTTTCCGGATTTTCCGCATTGATCCTGCACTCAATGGCATGACCGGTCAGTTTTACATCTTCCTGTGTAAAGGAAAGCCGCTGACCGTCTGCGATCCGGATCTGTTCCTTGATCAGATCGATCCCTGTCACCCATTCTGTGACCGGATGCTCCACCTGGATTCTGGTATTCATTTCCATAAAATAAAATTTTCCACTCTTTTCCAGCAGAAATTCAATGGTTCCTGCATTTTCGTAATGCGCTGCCTTTGCCGCTTTTACCGCTGCTTCGCCCATTCTCCGGCGAAGCTCATCCGAAATCACGGCACATGGGGATTCTTCGATCATCTTCTGATGATTTCTCTGCACCGAACAGTCCCGTTCTCCTAAATGCACCACATTTCCATACTTATCCGCCATAATCTGAAATTCAATGTGCTTCGGATGCTGCACAAAATGCTCGATGTACATAGTGTCATCTCCAAAAGCTGCCTTGGTCTCTTTCTGTGCAGTACGGAATGCCATGTCAAATCCGGCTTCATTTTCCGCCACACGCATTCCTTTTCCGCCTCCGCCGAGAGCCGCCTTTACGATCACCGGATAGCCGATCTCTCTTGCAACTTCTTTTCCTTTTGCTGCATCATAAATCGCTTCCCGGCTTCCCGGAATGATCGGAACCCCGGCATTTGCCATGGTATTTCTCGCCTCGGATTTATTTCCAAGCCTGCTGATCACTTTCGAATCCGGTCCAATAAAAATGATGTTGCACTTCTCACAAAGCTCTGCAAATTTCGTATTTTCAGAAAGGAAACCAAATCCCGGATGGATCGCATCTGCTCCCGACACGATGGTCGCGCTGATGATCTGCTCCATATTCAGATAGCTTTCCGAAGATGGTGCAGGTCCAATACAGATCGCTTCATCTGCAAGCTGTGTATGCAATGCTTCTTTATCTGCTTCTGAATAAACTGCAACCGTCTCGATCCCCATTTCCCGGCAGGCACGGATGATCCGAACTGCGATCTCTCCACGGTTTGCGATCAATACTTTCTTAATCATCTGTTTCCGCCTTCCCGATCATCAGAGACAACTCTGCCTTTACTGCAACTTCTCCATCCACTGATGCAACAGCTTCTCCGATTACCAGTGGTCCCTTCTGACGGATAATTCTTGCTTCCAGTTTTAACTTGTCACCCGGAACAACTTTTCTGCGGAACTTGCAGTTCTTAATCCCACCAAAATAACCGAGCTTTCCTTTATTTTCTTCCTGCATCAGAACCGCTACTGCACCGACCTGTGCCAGTGCTTCTACGATCAGCACTCCCGGCATCACCGGCTCCTGTGGAAAATGTCCGGCAAAAAAGTCCTCTCTGTAAGTCACACATTTATAGCCAACTGCATATTCCCCCGGCTCGTAATCTTCGATATAATCTACCAGCAAAAACGGATGTCTGTGCGGAATGATTTTCTGAATTTCCTTGATTCCCAAATGTTTCATGCTTTTCGCCCCCCATCCAGCTATGCGATTCGGAATAATGGCTGTCCGTATTCCACAGTTTCTCCATTTTTCACGAGTACTTCCGATACCACACCGTCAAAATCACACTCAATATCATTCATCAGCTTCATCGCCTCTACGATGGCAACCGTCTGTCCTTTTGCCACATGATCGCCAACTGCCACAAATGGTGCTGCCTCTTCCGACGGTGCTGCATAAAAGGTTCCAACCAGGGGGGATTTGATCAGCTGCCCTTCTGCTTCTTTTCCTTTTTCCGGTCCATCCTCCGATTTCAGTGCCGATACTGCATTACTCTGCGCTCCTGGCACGTTTTGTACTGTCGTCAGCTGTGCTGCCCCTGTACTGACAACCATCTGTTCTTTTTCTTTCTGTATTTTCAATTTCACACCGTTTTCTTCATACTGAAATCCTGTCAGGTCCGAATCTGAAACGGTCTGAATCAGTTTTACCAGATTTTCTAATTCCATCCTTCTACCTCTATCCTTCATACTTCTTCAAAAGAAGGGTTGCATTGTGCCCGCCAAATCCAAGGGAATTGGTGAGCGCACATTTGATCTCTTTTTCGACCGGTGCGCCAACTGCATAGTTCAGATCACATTCTTCATCACATTCCCTGGTTCCAACGGTCTGATGGATAAATCCATCCTGAATAGATTTTACAGTAACGATACACTCTACCGCACCTGCCGCACCAAGAAGATGACCGATCATGGATTTCGTTGAATTCACAACCACATCCTTTGCCGCATCGCCGAATGCTTTCTTGATCGCATAGGTTTCAAACAGATCATTATGGTGCGTGCTGGTTCCGTGTGCATTAATGTACTGTACTTCTTCCGGTGTCACGCTGCCCTCTTCCATCGCAAGCTCCATCGCCTTTGCCGCACCGCTTCCGTCTTCTGCCGGGGAAGTGATATGGTAAGCATCTCCGGTTGCCCCGTAACCTGCAAGCTCTGCGTAAATTTTTGCGCCTCTTGCTCTCGCATGCTCCAGCTCTTCCAGAACCACCACACCGGCTCCTTCTCCAAGAACAAATCCACTTCTGTCTTTGTCAAATGGAATCGATGCACGTAGTGGATCTTCACTGGTAGTAAGTGCGGTAAGTGCGGTAAATCCGGCAATCCCCGTCGGACAGATACAGCTTTCCGTACCACCTGCAAACATTACATCCGCATCTCCGTACTGAATGGCACGAAGCGCATCCCCGATACAATTGGTTCCCGTTGCACACGCTGTAACGACATTGGTGCACTTTCCTTTAAGCCCAAGCTGAATCGATACATTTCCGGCTGCCATATTGGAAATCATCATCGGAACCATCAGTGGTGCCACCCTTCCCGGTCCCTTTTCCTGAATCGTCGTGTACTGCTTCTCAATCTGCTGCAAACTTCCGATTCCCGAACCGATGATCACGCCACAACGGTATGGATCCTCTTTTTCAATTTCAAATCCCGCATCCGCACACGCTTCCTTCGCCGCTGCAACCGCATACTGGGAAAATGTTTCCATTCTCTTCGATGCCTTGAAATCCATCCGTTCCTTTGCAACAAAGTCCTTGACTTCCGCTGCGATCTTCACTTTATACTCGGTTGTATCAAATTTTGTGATCGGACCGATTCCTACGGTTCCATTTTTGATACCGTTCCAGAATTCTTCTACTGTATTACCAATCGGGGTAATCGCTCCAAGCCCCGTAATAACAACTCTGCGCTTCATATTGCCTCCTTTGGTGTGTTGTTGACTGTTTCACTTTTTGATAAAATTTATCATCTTATAAGTATTTTTAGGTTAAGTTGAATGACAAACTGTACAAAAGATGTCATTCAAATTCATTTTTCGAGCAATGGAGATGAGACTCAAAGGATTGTGGAAGCCTTTGCTGACACGATCCTTGTTTTAGGAGGCTCATCGGAATGGTTTGCGAGTCTGAATTTGAAGGACATCTTTTGTACAATTTGTCCCTCAACCTTCTCTGCAACCATTTTTACATCACCATCCCCCCATCGACTTGCAGAACCTGCCCCGTAATGTAACTCGCATGATCAGACGCCAGAAACGCCACTGCCTTCGCGACATCTTCTGGGTGTCCCATTCTGGCAAGAGGGATCTGACCTCTCATTTCTTCTTTGAGCTTATCGGAAAGAACTTCTGTCATCTCCGTTTCAATGAAGCCCGGTGCAACCGCATTAACCGTGATTCCGCGGGATGCCAGTTCTTTTGCCGCAGATTTGGTCATTCCAATAATTCCTGCTTTAGATGCAGCATAGTTTACCTGACCGGCATTTCCGCTGATTCCAACTACAGATGCAAGATTGATGATCTTTCCGCTTCTCTGCTTCATCATCTGTCTGGATGCAAAACGGATGCAATGGAAAGTTCCTTTCAGATTGACATCAATGACATCGGAGAAATCTTCTTCACTCATACGCATCAGCAGACCATCCTTTGTGATCCCTGCATTATTTACCAGAATATCGATTCTTCCAAACTGCTCGATCACTGCTTTTATAAATGCTTCACATCCCTCGTAATCTGCCACATTGCACTGCATACACTGGGCACATCCACCCTTTTCTACAATTTCATGTTTTACTTCATCTGCTTTTGCTTCAGAACCATTGTAATTGATCACAACTGTTGCTCCTTGTGCAGCCAGCTCCTTCGCAATTGCCTTTCCAATTCCACGGGACGCGCCGGTAACCACCGCGATCTGTCCTTCCAAATTTGCTCTGTCTGTCATATGCTTTTCCTTTCCATTGCCTGTTTTTTACACCAGTTCAGCAATTACTTTTTCCATATCTTCCCAGGTTTCGATATTATATACTTTGACACCTTTGTCGATACGCCGCATAAATCCGGCGAGTGTTTTTCCCGGTCCGATTTCCACAAAAGTGTCTACACCATCTTCAATCATAGTTCTCACACTTTCCTCCCATCGTACCGGTGAAGAAATCTGTTTTGCAAGAAGTGCCTTTGTCTCTTTGATATCCGTCACATATTTTGCCGTAACATTCGTCACATAAGGAATGGCAAGTGGTTCAAAATTTCTCTTCTCCATTTCCTTCGCAAGCTCTTCGCCTGCACTTTCCAGCATCTTTGAGTGGAACGGACCACTTACATTTAACAGAACCGCCCTTTTTGCTCCGGCTGCTTTTAAAGACTCTGCTGCCTTTTCTACCGCTGCGGTCTTTCCTGTAATTACAATCTGTCCCGGACAGTTATAATTTGCCACAGACGCACCCGGAATTTCTTCCGTCACTTTTTCAACCGTTTCTCCATCCACTCCCAGGATTGCCGCCATGGCTCCTTCACCTGCCGGAACAGTATTCTGCATCAGAATCCCTCTTTTTCTCACAAGAGAAATGGCGTCTTTCGGCTGCATGCCTCCCGCTGCGCTGATCGCACAGTACTCTCCAAGGCTGAGCCCGGCTGTCACATCCGGTGTAAGACCTCTCTTTTCAATCTCGGCTGTCATTGCAAGACAGGCTGTTACCATGGCTGCCTGAGTGTATTCTGTCTGATCCAGCTGCTCATTTTCTTCAAAGCAAAGCTTTGTCATATCAAGTCCCAGCTCTGCTGTTGCTGTATCAAAAATCTCTTTTGCAAGTTCACTGTTTTCATAAAAATCTTTTCCCATACCGCACTTCTGCGCGCCCTGTCCCGGGAAAATGAATGCTGTTTTATTCATAAAATCCTTTGCCTCCGATCAGTGCATCCGTCTCACTTACCAGCTTTTGGATCAGGTCTTTACAGCTCATGATCTCTTTTACCATGGCTGCACTCTGTCCCGCCATTACGCTTCCGTTTGTCACATCTCCGTCTACAACGGCCTTTCTTAAGCCTCCAAGTGTAAGGTGTTCAAGTTCTTCAAAGGATGCACCGTTTTTCTCAAGGTCCAGATATTTTTTCGTCATTTGGTTGCGAAGTGCTCTTACCGGATGTCCTGTGCTTCTTCCGGTTACTCTGGAATCAATGTCCTTCGCTTTGATGATCGCATTTTTATAATTTTCATGTACGATAGATTCTTCGGTCGCAACAAAATGGGTTCCCATCTGTACGGCTTTTGCTCCCAGCATAAATGCTGCCGCAATTCCTCTTCCATCTGCGATTCCTCCGGCTGCGATTACCGGAATCTTCACTGCGTCTACAATCTGTGGAACCAGTACCATAGTCGTATTTTCTCCGATGTGTCCTCCGGATTCACATCCTTCCGCAACAACTGCATCTGCCCCGCACCGTTCCATTCTTCTTGCAAGTGCAACGGATGCAACCACCGGAATGACTTTAATTCCTGCTTCTTTCCACATTTTCATATATTTTTCCGGGCTTCCGGCGCCTGTCGTTACAACCTTTACGCCTTCTTCCGCTACTACTTTTGCCACGTCCTCTGCATAAGGACTCATCAGCATGATATTTACTCCAAATGGTTTATCAGTCAGCTTTTTTGCTTCTCTGATCTGTTCACGTACCCACTCAGCCGGGGCGCTTGCAGCCCCGATGAGCCCAAGCCCGCCGGCATTTGATACGCCGGCCGCAAGATGATACTCAGCAACCCAGGCCATTCCGCCCTGGATGATCGGATACTCGATTCCAAGTAATTCGGTTACTTCTGTTTTCATATTACAACCTCTTTCTGTCTGTGTTTTTGCGATTCTTATTTTTTCAGTCCTTCGATGTATGTTACAACACTTCCGATTGTCTTGAGATCACCGATTGCTTCCGTATCGATTTCCACACCAAATTCATCTTCAAATGTCATAACCATATCCATCAGATCAAGGGAATCTGCTCCAAGAGATTCAAAAGTTGTCTCCTCTGTGAGGTCTGCTGCGTTTACGTCAAGTCCTTCTGCTACGATTTCTTTTACTTTTTCTAACATGTTCTTAGTCTCCTTATTGTTTGATTATTTTTATATTTACCACTCTATGAGTGTGGCTCCCCAGGTGAGTCCGGCACCGAAGCCGCAGAGAACAATCTTCTGTCCTTTGTGGAAGCGACCGGTTTTGTTCAGTTCATCCAGGAGGATTGGGATGCTGGCGGATGATGTATTACCGTATTCTTCAATGTTGACCGGGAATTTTGCAAGGTCTGTTTTCATCCGTTTTGCCACAGATTCGATGATCCGTAAGTTTGCCTGATGCAGAACGAAAAGATCAATATCTTTCTCGGTCAGATCTGCTTTTTGCAGAAGTTCTCCAATGACTTCCGGCACTTTTTTTACGGCAAATTTGAAAACTGCCTGTCCATCCATGGATACATAAGTCTGTTTTTCATTTTCTTTGTCCTGCCAGTTTTTCTGCTGACGGCTTTCGCAGGCAAGTACCTGTCCTTTTGCTCCGTCAGAATGGGTAACTGCCGGAAAGATTTCACCTTCTTCTGCACAGATCACGGCTGCTCCTGCCCCGTCACCAAAAAGAATGCAGCTTCCTCTGTCTTTCCAGTTGACAATTCCGGATAGGGTTTCACTTCCGATCACCAGAATGTTCTGATACATTCCGGCTGCTATGTAAGCCTGCGCAGTATTGTAGGCATACACAAAACCGCTGCATGCGGCACTGATGTCGAAACAGGTTGCATTTACTGCTCCCAGCTCTTTCTGGACTTCGCAGGCAGTGCTTGGAATCACGGTGTTTGGCGTGATTGTAGATACCAGGATCAGATCCAGATCGTCTGCATTTAATTTTGCATCTGTAAGTGCATTTTTTGCCGCTTTTATCGCCATGCTGACTGTTGTATCTTCTTCTGCAATATGTCTGCGCACAATTCCGGTCCGTTCACGGATCCATTCATCATTCGTCTCCACAAACTTCGCGAGATCATTGTTGTCGTAATAATGCTCCGGTATATAAGAACCGGTACCGCATATCCTTCCTCTCATGGTTGTTCTCTCCATTTATTTTTGTTTTAAAATCTTTTTCGTCTAAAATATTTTTATATTCAAACTATTTGATAATATAACATAATCGGAATGATTTGACAAGAGGGAAATTTTTTTGTTTGACGCGAGGGGCAAATGAATGGAAAAGAAGAGTTCCTGTTCTCTTCTTTCCCATTCATCTGCCATTCAAATCGGTACAAAAATGACGTGCTTTAGTCTCTGTATTTTCTGTTCTGAGTACAAAAAATCCTGCGGTTTTGCCAATTCAAAATCGCAGGATTTTTCTTATTCTATAACTTCCTGATATGCCTCTTTCGTCTGTTCTCCGCTCCGGCGGATCCCTGCAAACAAAGATCCGGATATATTATGCCATACACTGAAGATCGCCCCCGGAAGGGTTGCCAGTGGATTTGCCGCGAAATTGGCAGTCGCAAGGGAAATTGCAAGTCCACTGTTCTGCATTCCGACTTCGATGGCAATAGCGGTTGCCTTATCGTACTCAATATGTAAAATTTTCGCTGCACCAAGTCCGATTCCCATTCCGCAGAGATTGTGAAGCATCACAACTCCAAGAACCAGAAGTCCGCAGCTTAAGATTTTTTCTGCATTGACGGCTACGATTCCGCTGATGATCATTACGATCGATACAACTGAGATCAGTGGCAGAACCTCTGATATTTTCTGGATCTGTTTTCCCCAGACCCAGTTGATCAGAATTCCCAGAAGTACCGGAACCAGAACAACCTTTACTACAGAAATTACCATTGCCCAGAAGGATACCTCTACCCAGGCTCCGGCGAGTACATACACCAGAAGTGGTGTTACAATCGGTGCCGCAAGAGTTGATGTGATCGTCATTCCGACAGAAAGCGCCACATCACCTCCGGCAATATAGGTGATCACATTGCTTGCCGTTCCACCCGGACAGCAACCAACCAGAATCACGCCAAGCGCCAGATCTGTCGGCAGCTGCATCAGCTGACACAGGATCCACGCGATCACCGGCATGATCGTGTACTGTGCGACGAATCCGATCAGGATTTCTTTTGGTCTGGAAAAGACTCTTTTGAAATCGTCCATCTTGATCGTAAGCCCCATGCCGAACATGGCAACTCCGAGAAATACAGAAGTGTAGCTCGTTGTCCACGCAAAACCGTCACGCCAGAAAAATGCAATGATGGAAAAACAGATAATGATGATCCCGATATATTTTGTAAGAAAAGAGCTGACCTTTCCCACTTTTTTCATTCTGCTTTCCATAGGCTATACCTCATAGCTGAAATTGTCGATCAGCCTTGTTTTTCCAATATAGACTGCCATGGCAACCAGAACATCTTTTTCCACACTCTCGACCGGCTGCATATCCAGTGCATCTACCATGGATACATAGTCGATCTTTGCAAGCGGCTCTGCTTCGATCACTGCGCGCATCTTTGACAGGACTTCTTCTGCCTTAATTCCTTTGCAGATCGCCTCCTGACCGGTTTTAACGGCTCTTGAAAGGCACAGTGCAGCCTTTCTCTCTTCTGCGCTTAAATAGGTATTTCTGGATGATTTGGCAAGTCCGTCTTCCTCACGGATGATCGGGCAGCCTACGATCTGGATATCAAAATTCAAATCCTGCACCATCTTGCGGATGATTGCAAGCTGCTGTGCATCCTTCTGTCCAAAATAAGCTCTGTCCGGTGCTACAATATTGAATAATTTGGAAACAACCGTACATACCCCTTTAAAATGGATCGGTCTTGTCTTTCCGCAAAGGGTATCAGATAACGTATCAATACTTACGTAAGCATGTGGATCATGATACATATCCTTCGGTTCCGGATGGAAGATCAGATCTGCTCCAAGGCTCTCACAAAGCTCACTGTCACGTTTAAAATCTCTCGGGTATGCTTCCAGGTCTTCTGTCGGTCCGAACTGTGTCGGATTGACAAAATCGGATACCACAACGATATCGTTTTCCTCACGGCATCTCCTTATCAGGCTTGCATGCCCTTCATGTAAGAATCCCATGGTCGGTACAAGACCTACGGTTTTTCCTTCTTTTTTCCAGTTCTTAACTAATTTTCTTGTCTCTTCGACTGTTGTTGTTACCTGCATGATAATTCTCCTCTTTATAATAAATTCGGAGATAGCCTCTTGTTCTGAATTCAACAAATTTCATTTTGTTTTTAGATTCCTTATTTTTCCTGGTCTTTCAACAACCCATGTTTTTCATAATTTGTCACACGGCTGATCTTATTTTCATCATCCACGAAAACAACTTTTGGTTTATGTTCTTTGGCTTCTTCTGCCTCATAATTTGCATAACACATGATAATAACCTTATCACCTGTACTTACACATCTTGCCGCAGCGCCATTTAAGCAGATCATTCCGCTTCCACGCTTACCACAGATCGTATAAGTTTCAAATCGGCTTCCGTTATTCACGTCCACGATCTGAACCTTCTCATATTCCATAATTCCTGCTGCCTCCAGCAGTTCCTCATCAACGGTAATACTTCCCACGTAATCTAATTCTGCCTGTACTACCGTAGCACGATGAATCTTTCCTTTTAGCATCTCAACTGTCATGTCTTACTCCTTTTCTGTCCGGAAACACAAAAATAAGCATAAACATAGAGTGTAACCATGCTTTTTTCCATAATTCCAAATTATTATATGAAAAAAGCATCATCAAGGTATACTTCTCCCTGCAAATGCTTCTGCTATTCTTCGTATTCCCTGAGTCTTATTTTACCTCTTAATAAATATAAGCTCCTTCTCCGTCACCTGTTGACGGAAACGATTTCGATATGAAATTGTTGTGATTCAGTCAGAGTATAGTTTTGTAGTTTTCAAATACTACCTCCGCGGATATTATTGCACCTTGACAAGAGATTGTCAATCCGATGTTCTCATGTATTTAATTCAAGACATCTGTGCGGAAGATGGGGCGCAACTCGTCCGGTGGACGAGTGCTCTGCGCCGACCGTAGCGGAGCGAAGACCTGGACCCTGGGTTCAGGGATCGCTTCGGTACAATAAAAGAAAACCTCAGGCGAATCACCTGAGGTTTCTTTTATTATGCGGAAGATGGGACTTGAACCCACACGCCCTTGCGAGCACTAGAACCTGAATCTAGCTCGTCTGCCATTCCGACACTTCCGCGTCAACAAAAAGAATCTTATCACATACCAACCGGTTTGGCAAGTGTTTTTTATGTTTTTTTTGACTTTTTTTACATTTCATTAAATTACATCAATTATTTTGAATGCAGTTTGCCGCATCAATTGTAATTACCAGAAGAAGTCCCATCAATTCATCTGCCGGATTTGCAAAATCCAGTACATAAGTATCTCCCCAGTGGAATAATTCTTTTGTAATATGTACCACAGGACTGCATGCTTCATAGATATCATAATTCCATCCCATGAAATCTCCTTCTACATGCCATCCATTAAACTCAACATCATACTTCGGTCGAAACAATGTAAAACGCTTTTCAATCCGTCCAAGTGTCTGCCCATTCACTTCAATTTCAAACACTGGAAGTAATGACATCACTTTTTCTTTAATCAACCCGAGTTCGTTCCCTGCCATATCATATACATGCAGCCGGTGTCCAAGCGACAAAAACTCTGCTTTTACAAAATACTTCGCATTTTCATTCTCATCATAAACATCATATGAATCTGTCCATGAAAAAACTCTCTGCTTAACAAGTAATTTCATACGCTACTCCTACTCCGGAAATTCATACTTCCTCAATTCGCAGTTCTTAATTCCAAATGCCGCAAACTCTTCATTCGTCATATCATAAAAATAAGACTGGATTACTCTGGAAATTCCATTATGTGCAACCAGTAGATAAACCTTATCATTCGCTTCTTTCCGAATGTCATCCAGAAGATTGTAAATCCTCTGGCACAGATGAAGCATTGTCTCCCCGCCTTCAAAATGATTGATAAAGTTCTGTTTTGCCTTTTTGAACTCCTCCCCATTTCTCGGAGTGGACTCATATTTTCCAAAATTCTGCTCCTTCAGGCGCATCTCCTCACGCATCGGAATCCCTGTCACCTCCGAAATATGGCGCGCGGTCTCCTTCGCCCGGACAAGTGGCGAATACAGGATCTCGTCAATCTTTACGCCCTCTTCCTTAATCTTTCTTCCAAGCTCCATTGCCTGCTCATGTCCAAGCTCTGTCAGCTCGATATCTGTCGCACCACAGATTTTATTTTCCACATTCCATACAGTCTGTCCATGTCTTGTAAAATAAAAATGTCCCATTATTCTTTCTCCCAGTACGCTTTATTTGCCGAACATTTCCGGACAAAATGTTCCGGTAAATGCGCATAATGTTTTCCAAAATGATAGGCAAGATACCGAACCGCACTTCGCGCCGCCACTTCACCTAAATATTCCTCCATATGATTCTGCTTCAGAAGCGCTGAAGTCACACGGACCAGCCGCATTCCTTCTTTTCCAGGTTTTGTATTTTCAATCATCTCCGGATGCTCCGCATGCGCAACCCCGATATCAAAGCTACGCTTCCAGAGTTCGCGCAGATTGTCATTGCGATAATACAGAATCTCAGCCTCTGGCGCATAAACCGTCTGCCAGCCCTTTTCCAGAAGTCTTCTCGCCGCAAGCATATCCTCTCCGGCGATCATCCTCTTTCCAAAGCCTTCTGTCTCCAGATATGCACTTCTTCTGTACGCTGCGCATACATTAGAATTGAAAAATGTCCGGATTCCAAGCTTTCCGGTATCTTCCAAAGACTTTGTCATACCTTTCGGCGGATAGTTAAACTGTCTCACACAACACTCGATCGGACTGCATTCATCATCTGTCATATGCCTTCCATACACGACCGCCGTCCGCTCCTCTTTAAACGGTTCTGTCAGCTTCTCTACCAGATATCGGTTCTGTGGCATCGCCGTCTGTACCATAAAAATCACAATATCCGAATCCAGTTCCCGTAAGATCGCATCTCTGCTTCCTGCCCGGTCATATTCCTCCTTTGGAGTATATCGGACCTCAATTCTTTTATCCATATAGATTTCCGGGATTTCCCTATCAATCGGATTCTCATAAAGAACTTCAAGCAAAATTCTGTCCGGCATTACACTCTGTCTCAATAATCTCTCTATACTCATTTTCAGTCGTCCATCTGGTCGGAAGACTGGAATAACAATCTCAATATTCAAGTCATCATCTCATTTCATTTTTCTTACTAATCAGTATATACAAATTTTTTTCCAGCTTATATCCTGATTTACTTACAACCATTATGCTGCATATTCTTCTTTTTTCTTCCTGTCCATCGCGGAAAGTTCCTTAAGCTCCCTCACCATGAAATATCCGCAGACGATTGCTGCTGCCGCATCTGCGATCGGTCCGGCATACATAACCCCGTCAATTCCCATAAACAATGGAAAGATCACGATCAGTGGGAGTAAAAAGATAATCTGCCTTGTCAGGGACATAAACACACCCAGCTGAGACTTCCCGATGGAGTTGAAAAAGTTTGATGTGACCGGCTGAATTCCATTTACGATCGTAAGGAACATATAGATCCGGAAATACCGCTCTGAAAATTTGAAATACAGCTCACTTCCTGATCCAAATACACTGATGATCTGTCTCGGGAATACCTGGAAACAGAAAAATGCAATTCCGGAAAGAACGGTTGCAGTTCCAAGTGCGAGCAGGTAGCTTTTCCGTACCCGTTCATACTTCTCTGCGCCATAGTTAAAGCCGATAATCGGCTGGATTCCCTGGGAAATTCCGATAACAAATGACATAAAGATCATATTTACTTTTGTAATGATCCCGGCACAGGCAAGCGGAATGTCACCGCCATATACAGACTGTGCTCCATAATGCGATAATGTATTATTCAGTACGATCTGTACGATCGTCATTGCAATCTGGTTAAAGCAGGCACTGGCACCGAATTTGAAAATATTCTCGATATGTCTTCCCGTCATACGGAAACTTTCCTTTGTAAGCCGGATCGTTTTAAAATGGAACATATACCGCAGACTGATGCAGAACGAAACGATCTGTCCTATGATCGTAGCAAGTGCTGCGCCCCTCATTCCCATATGCAGCCCAAAAATAAAAATCGGATCCAGAATTGTATTTACAATAGCACCCACCAGCATAGATGTCATCGAATACCGCGGACTTCCATCCGCAAGGATCAGCTTACTCATCCCCGTATTTGCGATCAGAAATGGAAAGCCAATTGCCGTGATCCGTGTATATTCCTGTGCATACGGAAGTACCTCCGATGTGGCACCGAAGAATTTCAGCATCGGAGTCAGAAAAATCGTCGTTACTGCAAAAAGTGCAATCCCGAAAATTGCCATCAGGCAAATTCCATTTCCCGCATACTCTGCAGATTCTTTTTCTTCTCCTGCACCAAGCTTCAATGAAAAATTGGTCGCACTGCCGATTCCAAGCAGCAGTGAGATTGCCGTACAGGAAGTAGAAAGCGGAAACGCAATATTCGTTGCTGCATTTCCCAGCATTCCCACACCCTGGCCAATGAAAATCTGATCTACAATATTGTAAAGAGCTGTTACTAGCATGGAAATAATGCATGGAATCGCAAATCCAACCAGTAGTTTTGATTCCTTTTCATACCCAAGCGGATTGTCCTGCTCATTCACTGTATTTGCCTTTTTATCTCTCACCTTTATAGCCTCCTCCAGATGTTCATATATAAATGCCGCTGTCTCACTTAGTATCATCGTTCCATTTATCCGCTCCGCAACTTCTCCTCTTGGAACAAGTACAAATTCATCTATTACCTGACGCATTACAAAATTCTGTGTTTTTTATACTTCTACTCCATCATCTACAATTTACATCTGTTTTCTGACGACTCTGTATTCATCTCCAGATCTGTAGTAAGGGCACTGATAATGCTTATCCGTCAGAAACCGCATCATCTCATCCTCATCCAGGTCTCTGTCACACGTGTAACATTCATATTCATCATCGTAAATATAAAATGTACAGGTGTCACAACAGCTCGCTGTATTTGCCATAACCTGCCTCCTGTTATTTCTTTTCCTGTTCAAAAATCGGTATCAGCTGCAGGTGTCCTCCTTTAAAACAGGTTCCATCTTAGTTCATTCCTTTTTCTTTTTCTCCCACCGGCTTCGCCCAGTTGACAATCAGGATTCCGATAGAAACCAGCACCAGTGCGATCAGGTCTTTCATTCCGAATACATTTCCCTCACGCAAAATGATTGCGGAAAGGATCACCCCAAATATCGGATTCGTAAATCCGAAGATCGATACCTTGGATACCGGATTGTATTTCAACAGGATTCCCCACAGTGTGTATGCAACTGCAGAAATCAGCGCCATATAGATCAGAAGAATCATTGCCGGCATACTTGCCGTATGGATTCTTCCACCCATCACGAATCCGATCAGGATCATCACGAGCCCGCCTGCAGTAAACTGATATCCGCTTAACATCACCGGATCAGATTTGGCTGAATACTTCTTGATCAGTACAGAAGATAATGCATAAGCGATCGCAGAGATAAAAATAAATCCATCTCCGGTCAGATTAAAGCTCATATCCACATTGCTTCCGCTCAGATTGATCAGAACCACCCCTGCAAATCCGACGATACATCCGAGCACTTTTTTCTGATCCAGTTTCTCCTGATGAAAGATCAGGCTTGAAACAAGGATTGCAAGGAATACATTGGATGCCTCAACGATCGATCCTTTGACTCCGGTCGTATGTGCAAGTCCTACATAAAAGAAAAAATACTGGACCACCGTCTGTAAAAGACAGATTTTTCCGATTCTCGGAAGATCTCCCTTCCCCGCTTTCAGAAAACGTCCCTGTAGGATCGATCCAAACAAAATAACCATAATGCCTGCAATCGTAAAGCGGCATCCTGCAAACAGAATCTGCGTGGCGGTATCGGCTGAATCGATCTGAAACAGCCGGTAGCCAACCTTGATACAAGGAAAAGCACTTCCCCATAACGCACAGCAGACCATTGCAAGAAGACATACCACCCAGGTTTTCCTCATTGTAGTCTCTTTTAACTTTATCATCTCATTCTTTCCGTTTCTTACGCAAGCAGTTCATCTGCAAGTTCTTCCATTGCAGTTACATCTGCATCTTTCATCGTAGATTTGATCGTAACCGTCTTTTCGCAGAGAGTGATCTTCTTCATCTTTTCTACATAACCTTTCATCACACGTGCTGCTGTCGGAGCCCAGGAACCATTCTCGATAATTGCGATCTTACGGTTCTGGTAGTTCTTATTGGTCAGTTTGTTCAGGAAAGTCTCCATGCACGGGAACACACTTGCATCATAGGAAGCTGCTGCAAGAACCAGCTTGCCATAGCGGAATGCATCCTCGATTGCCTCTGCCATGTCATCTCTGGAAAGGTCAGTGATCGCTACCTTCTTTGCACCTTTGGCTTCCAGGATCTCTTTCATCTTCTCTGCTGCCTTCTTGGTATTGCCATGGATCGATGCATAAGCAACCAGTACCCCGTCATCTTCCGGTTCATAGCTGCTCCATGTCATGTATTTTCCGATATAGTATCCCAGATTTTCTTTCAGGATCGGTCCATGAAGCGGGCAAATCGTCTGAATGTCCAGAGTCGCTGCTTTTTTCAGAAGCGCCTGTACCTGTGCACCGTATTTGCCTACGATATTGAAGTAGTATCTTCTTGCTTCACAAGTCCAGTCCTCATCTGCATCCAGCGCACCGAATTTACCAAATCCATCTGCTGAGAACAGAATCTTCTCAGACTTTTCGTATTCAACCATAACTTCCGGCCAGTGAACCATCGGAGCCATAAAGAACTGAAGGGTATGGCTTCCAAGGGAAAGTTCTTCACCTTCTTTTACCGCAACTGCACGGTCTGCCAGATCTGCGATTTCAAAGAACTGTGGAAGCATTGCAATAGCTTTTGCACTTGCCACGATCTTGGCTTCCGGATATTTATCTGCAAATTCTTTGATGCTTCCGGCATGATCCGGTTCCAGATGAGATACAACCAGATAATCCGGTGTTCTTCCATCCAGCACCCTCTCCAGATTCTTTTTCCATTCGTCTGTCTTTCTCGTATCAATCGTATCCATAACTGCGATCTTCTCGTCCAGGATCACATAAGAGTTGTAGGATACTCCGTTTGGAACGATGTACTGGCTCTCAAAGAGATCCAGATCCTTATCATCTGCTCCGATATATTTTACTGCATCTGAAATTACTATGTCTTTCATGTTAGTTCCTCCTTGTAATTGGTGATTGAAAAGATGTTTGGGTCAAAAGGTATTTTGACCCCTTTGATACCAAATTGCTACGTGCTTTGCACTCTCGCAATCCTCAAAAACATTCGTAATCCGCTCATTTTTCTTTGAAAAACGGCTACTTACTCATGTTTTTGGCAGGAAGTTCCTACAGAATTTCCTGTTAAATAAGAAAGCTGGAAATATTACATTCCAGCCCCCTTAATTTCCACTCTTAATAATACTATGGAAATAACACACTTTCAATAAAAAAAGCGTTTAATTTTTTCATATCTGTTCTCATTTTTTACATTAACCGGCACACACCATCTGTTCCTGCTCGTAAATGTGAAACGGCGCATCAATCGGATTTTTCATATCCCAGAGATAATATCCACCCTCTTTATAATACACCGGAAGAGTCTCGCATCGTTTTACACTCCGGATCAGTTCCTGCACCGAACGGATCTCTCTTGGAAAATACGTTGCATAAAGTCCCAGCTTCTCCGGCACATGACAATCACTTGATCCAACTGTTGCAATTCCAAGCTCAGCCGCATATTCTGCCGCCTTTCGATTTGCCTCGTAAAGTGTGCTGCCGTTCAGCACTTCGATTCCATCAAGTCCCTTTACAATCTTCAGGTTCTCTTCCAGTCCCCTGTTATTATTGCGGAATGGATGGGCACTGAAACACATACCGCCCTGTGCCTGTACCAGATCTACAAACTCCTGTGCCGGGATTCTCTCTTTTGGATAATCCTCAATTCCAAATGCTACAATGTCTCCCTGCAGGGAATAAAATTCAATTCCAACAAAAATCGGAAATCCTGTTTTCTCCGAATACTCTGCCGCAAATTCCTTCAGTCCCATACTGTCATGATCCGTAATACAGATTCCATCAAGTCCTCTGCGCTTTGCGATCTCTACCATGTTCTCCAATCTTAAAAAGCTATCCCCCGAATAACGCATCTCATGCATATGCATATCAATTATCAACTGTTAATAACCTCCTGTTAAAATGCCTTTTCATTTCTCTTTTCTTCATTTTAACATGTTGTTTTACAAAAAAATAATTGATAATTTACATGCAGAAATTCAATTATAGAGTTTTCCGATAAACACTCTATTGCTCAAATATCTGCATAAGATGCGCACAAAGTCCGTCCCACGAAATCTGCTCCAGATGCTCCTTCTCCGGCTTTGATCCAGGATATTTTGCGATCCCTTCGATGGCTCCGGCAAGTTTCTTTTCAAATACCGGAAGTTCTTCTTCCACAGGTTCATCTTCATTCACTCTTTTTGGCGGCTCTACAAAAACCACACCATTATCCGGAAGATTCTGATCGATCCAATTCCTGATCCCCGGAAGATCTGTACAGATCACATAGGTACCACATGCCAGAGCCTCAATGATCACAAGCGGAAGACCTTCATAAAAAGATGGCAGTACAAACACATCACTCTGATTCATCTTCTTCGCCAACTCCTGCTGTGTGATCTTCCCGGCAAAGGCAACTGCAAACGGACACTTTTCAGCAAGCTCCCGGATTTCCTGATATTCGCCCTCATCTCCGGCACCTCCTGCCAGTTCCAGAGAAATAATAAGACCGGAATCCTTCAGATAATCCAACGAACGGATCAGACTTTTCACACCCTTTTTCTCTGAGATCTTTCCGGCAAAGATTAGTCTCAACTCTTTTTCTTCTCCCTGTGAAGCCCCCATCTCCTGCCGGAAAACATCACTGTTATAGCCGGTTCCGATCACCCGTACCTTCTCTCTGATATGCTCCCCGTAAATTCCGCAGATCATCTCTTTCTGCTCCTCATGCAATGCAAAAATCCCATCCAGCGCAGGAATTCTCTGTAAAATGTATTCCCGGTTCTGTTCTGTCTTGCGGATCTGCCGCAGGTCGGATCCATGGGATACTCCATATACCTTTTTATCAGGAAACAGCTCTCTTACAATCGCTGTAAGGAGATACAGATGGTGACACAGGATCACGTCCGGATCCAACTCCTCCACTGCTTTTTTCAGTACCTCGCCAAATGCGTTCCGGAACGTTTCCGTCATCTCCTCTGTCAGGTCTGAATACCTGGTACTCGGATACGGCATCTCGTCCGACATTCCCGTGATCGGATACGGTAACTGCTCCGATTCAAAATATACCGGATAAAAGCTTACCCCCTCCGGAAGACATACCTGATCAACTTTTGTAACTCCCGCGATCACTGACTGTGTGATTCCCTTTTTTTTAAATCCTCTGACCAGTTCCGTCAGATAGATACCGCTTCCGGTACTGTCCGGCTTCTGGGCTGTGACACTTAATATTTTCATTCTTTCGTCCCTCTTACTTTGTTAAAATTTCCCTGTTACATGTATTTATTGCCGCAATGTAATCAATAAAAGCGGTACTCACCGTTTATCATTTATCCATGCTTTAGTTATTCTCCAGTTTCTTTTTCATCTGTTTTTTTAGAAGTTCTTCCTTTCATTGGATGAAAATGTTCCGAAAGGAGAATGTTCATATGATGTAACTGTTCAGAGCCAACCTCCAAAATGCTACGCATTTCGTCGGTGTGGCGTATCCGCCAAATAAAATTTCAAAAACAGTCTTAAAAATGCAAGCATTTTACACCTGTTTTATGAAATTTTGCTTGGCTCTGAACAGTTACCATATGATTATATTAACATATAGTTGGAATCTGTAAAAGAGACGATCTCGATCCGGATATTTTCAACAGAAATATCTAAATACTGCTTTTTCTTTTTCCGCTTTTTCCTTAAAATCCATAAAAAAAGCAAAAAAAGAAACCTTTTTGGTAAAGGTTCCTCTATTACTTCTATATATAATATAACTGGTTTTGTTATGTTTAACTAAATGCGGATGACAGGACTTGAACCTGCACCTCGTAGAGACTAGATCCTAAGTCTAGCGCGTCTGCCAGTTCCGCCACATCCGCATTTTTTTAGTCCCACAGAAAACCATGGGACTAAATAAGTGAGCGTGCGGGGATTCGAACCCCGGACAACTTGATTAAAAGTCAAGTGCTCTACCACCTGAGCTACACGCCCGTAACTGGGCCAGCTGGATTCGAACCAGCGAGTGCAGGAGTCAAAGTCCTGTGCCTTACCGCTTGGCGATGACCCATTATCTTTATGTCTTGACATAGAATGCGCCATGGCACATTCCCGCGCCTGCGACAATCGCTTAACTTACAGCATCCCGAATCTGCCAAAGCTCTCATATCCTGCCGGAGACTTTTATGATATCCATTCTTGCAATGTCTATCATAAAAAAAATGCGAGCATTTCTGCTTGCCATTTCTTTCAAATATTATAGATTAAAGGGTGGATACAGGGATTCGAACCCTGGGCCTCCAGAGCCACAATCTGGCGCGCTAACCAACTGCGCTATACCCACCATATAAACGTGCTTGGAGGGATTCGAACCCCCGACCCACGGCTTAGAAGGCCGTTGCTCTATCCAACTGAGCTACAAACACACAACACTGGATTCTCAGTGTAAGCGGGTGATGGGAATCGAACCCACGTATCCAGCTTGGAAGGCTGGTGTTCTACCATTGAACTACACCCGCAGATCACATCGGGGTGACAGGATTCGAACCTGCGACCTCCTGGTCCCAAACCAGGCGCTCTAGCCAAGCTGAGCCACACCCCGTTGTTTATCTGTTTGTCATCTCCGTGACGACAAAAGTTATTATATTACAAGGTTTTCAAAAAGTCAACATGTTTTTTAAATTTTTTTAAAGAATTTTTTTAAAGAAATTTTTATTTTTCTTTTTCTTGTAAAAGACACGCATTTTTGCCCTTTTTTAGCAGAAATACGTGCCACCTACTCTAATCCAGATAATGAATCGTAAACTCCGTATTCCCGTCCCGATCCATCTCCATAATAATATAACTGCCTTTTCTGCCTTCCTGCCGTGGAAATGACAGACTGCCCGGATTCAGCACTGTAATATCACCAAACTTTTTCAGATACGGTCTGTGTGTGTGACCAAACATCACGATATCTGCATTTCTCGATCTTCCCTCATCCAGGATTCGCTCTACACCAAGAGACACCGAATACTGGTGTCCATGTGCCATAAATGCTTTTTTCTTGCCAAAATAAATCTCCATCTCCCGAAGATTGCGTGAGAAGAAATCATTATTCCCAGCCAGTATATACGCCGGACATCCGCAGAATGCCTCAATATAATCTTCTCCGCCCTCTGTATCCCCGAGATGCACCAGATAATCAATCTTTCCAGCTTCCATGATTGCCCGGTCAAATGCAGTATGTCTTCCATGTGTATCACTAATAATCAATACTCTCATAACTTTTTCTCCATGATCTGTCTCATCATCCGAAGCGCTTCTCCTCTGTGGCTGAGTTCATTCTTCTTTTCCGGTGCAAGCTCTGCCGAGGTACAACCGTATTCCGGCAGGAAAAAGATCGGATCGTAGCCAAATCCATTTGCTCCGGCGATTTCGTAACCAATACATCCTTCCATCGTTCCACGGACAACCTCTTTGTCCCCGTTCGGAAATACTGCTGCCACCGCACAGACAAACCTTGCTGTACGCTGCTTATCCGGTACGCCTTTCATTCTTGAGAGCAGGAGGCTGTTCTTGATATCATACGAAGTATCGGTTCCTGCATAGCGTGCAGAATAGATTCCCGGTTCTTTATTCAGATAATCGATTTCCAGTCCGGAATCATCTGCCAGCACAATCGCATCCATCGCCCTCACTTCCGGCAGCTCTGCGATCGCTGAGGCTTTGATCATCGCATTTTCCTCAAAGGACTTTCCATCCTCTACGATATCAATGTCAACCCCGGCTTCCTTCATTGAAAGGATCTCCATCCCCAGATCCTTCAGGATTTGACGGATCTCGATCATTTTATTCTTATTACCCGTTGCAAAAATTATTTTCATCTGTAAATTCTTCTTTCTCTTACTGTCTTGGTTCTCTTGGGCGTTTCGGTGGTTTCGGACCTAAGAACTGATAGAAATAGGTCTTCAGCATACCATTATATATCTTCCGGTTCTTATCTGCTTTTCTTCCGAAATAACGCTCTGCATCCTCGTAACTGGTGATCATATATGCAGACCAGCTATCCAGCTTTTTAAAACTCTCACCGAATTCTCGGTATAACTGCGGCAGATCCTTTTTATCCTCCAGTCGCTCGCCATACGGCGGATTGGTAATGATAAAGCCATACTTCTTCGGGTGGCTTAAATCCTTTACCGCTCTTTCCTGAAAATGGATCAGATGGTCAACGCCTGCATCTTTGGCATTCTGTCTTGCTGCTTTTACTGCCTCCGGATTCAGGTCATATCCCTGAATATCAACCTGTACCTTCCGGTCGATCACATCATTTGCCTCATCCATTGCATCATACCATGCCTTTTTCGGAATCAGGTTCACCCATTCTTCTGCTGTAAAGGAACGGTTCATCCCCGGTGCAATATTAGCTGCCATCAAAGCCGCTTCGATTGGAAATGTTCCACTTCCGCAGAAAGGGTCTACCAGGATCCGGTCCTTGTGCCACGGTGTCAGCATGATCAGTGCGGATGCCAGTGTCTCTGTGATCGGTGCCTTTACAGTCATCTGACGATAACCTCTCTTATGTAAAGATACGCCGGAGGTATCAATCCCGATCGTCACGATATCTTTCATCAGAAATACACGGATCGGGTAAGCCGGTCCATCCTCCTGGAACCATTCTATCCCGTAGATCCGTCTCAGCCTTTCTACCATGGCTTTTTTCATGATCGACTGAATATCTGACGGGCTGAACAGCTTACTCTTTACAGATGCAGCCTTCGTCACCCAGAACTTTCCGTTCTTTGGAATATAATTCTCCCACGGAAGTACTCTTGTTTTCTCAAATAATTCATCAAACGTCTCTGCTTTAAACGAACCAACCTTAAGAAGGATTCTCTCTGCTGTCCGGAGGAACACGTTCGCATCACAAATCGCCTGTGCATCTCCCCAGAAGCATACTCTTCCGTCTTCTACTGTTGATATCTCATATCCTAAATCCAGCACTTCCCGCTTCAGAACAGCTTCCATTCCGAAATGGCAGGGTGCTATCAGCTCCATCTTTTCCATTCTTTTTCCTTTCTCTACTCTGCAATCTGTTATAAACTATATTACGTTTTTCGGTTGCCTTTTGTCAAGTAGTGCGCTTGTACCACAAATTTTTTTAAGGAACCAGATTGCTACACCAAAAATAGAAAAGCAGCGGAATCCAAACCGCTGCTTTTCCATTCTTAACTGCTTTGCACTTTTTAATACTTATCACTTTCGTTATGGCAGGACTTTGAGCTGTCATATGCATTACGGTCTGATTCATATGCATTCTTTGCATTCCGGTTAGTCGTATTTTTACCGGATGCATTTTTATTGCCTGAATTTTTATTTGACTGATTCTTGCCGGAAGCATTTTCAGCATACGCATTCTTATTGGATCCATATGAATTTTTGTTTGTACTGTTTTCTGAAGCATTATAATTTTTTGCCATTGATAATTCCTCCTGACATTTTTTTGTACAAACATAGTATCTATCCTTTTCGTATTTTTATACATTTTTATTTTTATCTTGATTTTTAAATCGGTTTATATTATACTTTGTCGTGTAGAGATTTATTTTCTACAACCCCTTATTAATTATTTATACTCCCCTCAAACGCTCGATAGCTCCCCTATCGAGCGTTTAACGTTATATAACAGGCAGATCCTTTTTAAGTACTTGAACCTGCCATATAGAACATATAATCAAAAAGCCGGAGGCATAAGCTTCTTTTCATTGCAGAAGAATCTTATACATCCGGCTTTTTTAATTACCATCGCCTTCTCAGCATTCTGACCAGCAGTATGATCACCAGAAGAGGAATCAGTACCGGTGCGATCAGGCTTACAATCCCACTTATCACCGCAAAGATCACAACGATCACAGCCACAACCACAAGAATCAGCAGAAGTTTCTTCCACCAGCTGTCCAGGCTCCACACATGGATATTGCTGCTTTCTTCTGTGCTGCTGTTGCCTCTGTAGTTCCTTCCATCCGAATCATAGATCACATCTTCTACACTTTCTTCTCTCTGCGTATCCACGATCGTCTTCGCAAGAATCCACGGATCTCCAAGTTCCGCCAGTACCTCACTCTCCGTTCTTCCTTTTCGGATCTCATCATCAATATACTGACCGTAGTAGTTCAGATTCTCCTGCAGCACCTGTGGTGTCACACCGGAAGAAAGTTCAATTCTCAGTTTTTCAAGGAACTCTGCTTTCGTCATCTTTCTTTCTCCTCTATTCTCATTATTTCATTGTTTATAATTATATTCTGATGATACCAGGGTCAAAAGGTCAGAAATCCAATGCAAACTTGCTTGCAAGAGGATTTTTGACCCAAACATCATTCTGATACAAAAATGTGCCTTGGTCCATTACCCGAAATATCTTCCCTGTATCACAGTGCACATCCCGCCGGAGGCTTTCTATATCCGGAAATAAATTTCCGGATATAGAAAAGAACCTCAGACTTAGAGTAGCATAATTTCTGCTTCTTTCCAAGTCTAAGGTCCTTAAATTTCTATAAGAATTTTATATGTATTTTCTAAACTTCAAATAAAAGATCTCCGTAAGAAGGCATTGGCCATACTTCTTTATCCACGATCATTTCCAGTTCATCTACCGGTGTACGGAGGCCTTCCATAGCCGGAACCACGCTGAAGTGATAGAATTCAGACTGTACTTTTCCTTCTTCTTTTCCTGCTGCTTCTTCTGTGACTGCTTCCAGTTTCTTAAGGGCAGCCTTTGTTTCTGTCAGAAGTCCTGAGATGTCAGCAAGCATTTCAGCCTGTACAGATGCATCTGCTCCGGCTTCTTTTACTGCAAGAACCGTATCTGCAAGCTCTTTTGTATATTTTACAACTGCAGGAATGATCTGTTTTGCAGCAATATCGATCATGGCCTTTGCTTCGATATTGATTGCCTTTGCATAGTTCTCGTATTTGATCTCTGCACGGGATTCCAGCTCTGCCTTGGTAAATACACCAAATTTTCCGAACAGTTCTACCGCTTTGTCAGTTGTCAGTGCCGGGATTGCTTCTACCATGGACTTGATATTCGGAAGTCCTCTCTTTTCTGCTTCAGCTACCCATTCGTCAGAATATCCGTTGCCGTTGAAGATAATTCTCTGATGATCTGTCAGATATTCTTTGATCAGGCTGTGTACAGCTGTATCAAAATCATCTGCTTTTTCCAGGACATCGCATGCCTCTGCAAATGCCTCTGCTACGATTGTATTCAGTACTACGTTTGATCCTGCAATGGAATCGCGGGAACCTACCATACGGAATTCAAATTTATTTCCGGTAAATGCAAATGGTGAAGTTCTGTTTCTGTCGGTTGCATCCTTTGTAAGATCCGGAAGGGTTGTTACACCTGTTTGCAGCTTTCCACCATTCAGGCTGTGTGTTGCCTCACCTGTACTGAGAAGCTGTTCTACAACGTCCTGAAGCTGTTCTCCAAGGAAGATAGAGATGATTGCCGGCGGTGCTTCGTTTGCTCCAAGTCTGTGGTCATTTCCCGGATCGGCAGCCGATTCACGAAGCAGATCTGCGTGTACATCAACTGCTTTCAGGATACATGCCAGTACCAGAAGGAACTGTACATTTTCATGAGGTGTCTTTCCCGGATCCAGCATATTGATTCCGTCATCTGTTGTGATAGACCAGTTGTTATGCTTACCAGATCCGTTGACTCCTGCAAACGGTTTCTCGTGAAGCAGACATTTCAGTCCATGCTCGCATGCTACCTTTTTCAGTGTCTTCATGATGATCTGGTTGTGATCCACTGCAATATTGGCCTCTGCATAGATCGGTGCAAGTTCGTGCTGTGCAGGTGCCACTTCGTTGTGCTGTGTCTTTGCTGCAACGCCGAGTTTCCATAATTCTTCGTTGACATCTTTCATATAGGAGGCAACCCTCTGACGGATCGTTCCAAAGTAGTGATCGTCAAGCTCCTGTCCTTTCGGCGGCATTGCTCCGAAAAGTGTACGTCCTGTGTAAATAAGGTCTTTTCTCTGTAAGAATTTCTTTGCATCAACAAGGAAGTATTCCTGCTCCGGTCCTACAGAAGGTGTTACTTTCTTTGATGTTGTATTTCCGAACAGACGAAGCAGTCTGATGGATTCTTTGTTGATTGCTTCCATAGATCTGAGAAGCGGTGTTTTTTCATCCAGTGCCTCACCTGTGTAAGAGCAGAATGCTGTCGGGATGCAAAGGATCGCTCCGGCTGCATCTTTTCTTACAAATGCCGGTGATGTACAATCCCATGCTGTATATCCTCTTGCTTCAAATGTAGCACGAAGTCCGCCTGACGGGAAAGAAGAAGCATCCGGCTCCCCTTTGATCAGTTCTTTTCCGGAAAAGCTCATCAGAACCTTTCCGCTTGGAAGCGGAGCTGAGATGAAGGAATCATGCTTTTCAGCAGTAACTCCTGTCAGTGGCTGGAACCAGTGTGTGTAATGGGTTGCACCTTTTTCGATTGCCCATTCTTTCATCTCATGTGCAATTACATCTGCTGTCTCAAGATCCAGCTCTTTTCCTTCTTCAATTGTCTGTTTTAATTTTTTGTATACTTTTTTCGGAAGTCTCTCCTGCATTACTGCATCGTTAAAAACATCTTCGCCAAAAATTTCTGCCACGCTTAACCATTCACTACTCATAATTACCTTCCTTTCTCTAACGATCGAGTAGGCTGACTCCTACTCGATTCTTATACTTTGTACATCATCTCGCTTAACAGCTCGATGATGTACATTCACCAAATGCAGATCCTTGTGCAAGCACAAATCTGCACTTGGCTCATCGTATACACAAAAAAACGAGGAAACTCCACTTTGTGGAACTTCCTCGTTCATTGTGATCTCTGTTATTTAAGATATATTTACGATACTCTTTTTTCTTTCAAATTTCAAGACCAATTTTTTAATTTGTGTATATTTTCACAAAACTTCATAAGTTTTCAACTTCTTTTTCGACATTTATACCAGTCACTTCTTAGACCTCGAACAGCAGATCTCCGTAAGAAGGCATCGGCCACATATTCTTATTGACGATCATTTCCAGTTCATCCACTGGTTTTCTTAAAGCTTCCATTGCCGGTACAACTTTCTGCATGAAGAAGAATGCCTGTTCTTTTCCTTCTGTCTCCGGTACTTCTGCCACAACAGTTTCCAGTGCTCTGAGTGCTTCTTTTGTGTCTTTCAAAAGATCAGCCGACTGTACAAGAAGCTCTTCCTGTACACCTGTATATGCTACAGCGCTTGCCTGTTTTACCTGGTTGATCGAATTAGCCAGCGAAGTTACATATTGGATCACAGCCGGGATAATATGCTTGCTTGCGATATCGATCATGGAACGTGCTTCAATGTTGATTGCCTTTGAGTATGCCTCATATTTGATCTCTGCACGGGATTCCAGTTCTGCACGGCTGAATACATCGAATTTTTCAAACATTTCAACCGTATTGTCATATGTCAGACATTCAACAGACTCTACCATGGTCTTAATATTCGGAAGTCCTCTTCTTTCGGCTTCCTTCACCCACTCATCAGAATATCCGTTGCCATTGAATACGATTCTCTGATGTTTGGATGCATATTCCTTGATCAGATCATGGACTGCAAGATCAAAATCTTCTGCTTTTTCGAGTACATCGCAGGCATCAGAGAAGGACTCTGCCACGATTGTATTTAATACTACGTTCGGTGCTGCTACCGAGTCTCTGGATCCTACCATACGGAACTCAAATTTATTTCCTGTAAATGCGAATGGTGAAGTACGGTTTCTGTCAGTTGCATCCTTTGCAAAATCCGGGAGCGTACTTACACCGGTATGTAATTTGCCGCCTTTTAAGCTGTGTGCAGCTTCTCCGGTATCAATAAGCTGTGCAAGCACGTCTTCAAGCTGTTCTCCGAGGTATGCGGAAATAATTGCCGGCGGTGCTTCATTTGCTCCAAGTCTGTGATCATTTCCTACGTCAGAAGCAGATTCACGGAGCAGATCTGCATGCAGATCTACTGCACGGAGAATACATGTCAGAACCAGAAGGAACTGAATATTATCATGAGGTGTCTTTCCTGGATCCAGAATGTTGATTCCATCATCTGTAACCAGTGACCAGTTGTTATGCTTTCCGGAACCATTTACACCTTCAAACGGCTTTTCATGCAACAGACATTGGAGATTATGGCGATATGCCACTTTCTTCAGCGTCTCCATGATCAGCTGGTTGTGGTCAACTGCTACGTTGCACTGTGCATAGATTGGTGCAAGCTCATGCTGTCCAGGTGCTACTTCGTTGTGCTGTGTCTTTGCAGATACCCCCATCTTCCAGAGTTCTTCATTGACATCAGTCATAAATGTTGCGATTCTCTCACGGATCGCACCAAAATAATGATCATCCAGTTCCTGTCCCTTCGGAGGATTTGCCCCGAATAAAGTACGTCCTGTAAATACAAGATCCTTTCTCTTAAGATATTTATCTCTGTCTACCAGGAAATATTCCTGCTCAACTCCGACAGATGGTGTAACCTTTTTGGAAGTTGTGTTTCCAAAAAGACGAAGAAGACGGATGGATTGTTTGTTGATTGCTTCCATAGAACGAAGAAGCGGTGTCTTCTGATCCAGTGCTTCTCCGGTATAGGAACAAAATGCTGTCGGTATATACAAAATCGATCTTTTCCCATCCGGACTCTTTTTAACAAATGCAGGGGATGTACAATCCCACGCTGTATAACCTCTTGCTTCAAATGTGGAACGAAGTCCTCCTGACGGGAAAGAAGATGCATCCGGTTCTCCTTTGATCAGCTCTTTTCCCGAAAACTCCATCAGGATTTTTCCATCTGACTTCGGTGCTGAAATAAACGAATCATGTTTTTCAGCTGTTGCTCCTGTAAGAGGCTGGAACCAGTGCGAATAATGAGTGGCACCCTTTTCAATCGCCCACTCTTTCATCTCATGTGCAATAACGTCTGCTGTTGCAGCCTGAAGCTCTTTACCTTCTTCGATCGTCTTTTTCAGCTCTTTGTAAGTCTTCTTCGGAAGTCTTTCCTGCATAACAGCATCATTGAAGACGTTTTCTCCAAATATTTCTGCTACACTAATCCATTCGCTCATCCCATGTACCTCTCTTTTCTACTACTCATTTTTTACTACTCATGCAAAACGGTCATTTTTTGATTCAAATAAAGGAGTCTTGCACTTACGCAAAACTCCTTTTATACCGTTTTCTTCGGACGTCTTTGTCCATGATATTGTCAAAAATCAGACTATTCAGCTTTTCCGTCAGAACCGAACAGAATCATTTTCTCTTTTACTTTTTCAACGATTGCATCTGCACCCGGTTTCAGAAGTTTACGTGGATCGTATCCCTTTCCTTCAAGGTCTTTTCCTGCTTCGATGTATTTGCGGGTAGCTTCTGCGAATACCAGCTGACATTCTGTATTAACATTAATCTTAGATACTCCAAGGTCAATCGCTTTCTTAATCATATCATCCGGAATTCCTGTACCTCCATGAAGTACAAGCGGAAGTTCTCCTGTGAGCTCCTGAACTGCTGCAAGAGTCTCAAAGCTGAGTCCTTTCCAGTTTGCCGGATATTTTCCATGGATGTTGCCAATACCTGCTGCAAGGAAATCAACGCCAAGGTCTGCGATCATCTTGCATTCCTTAGGATCTGCGCATTCGCCCATTCCTACAACACCATCTTCTTCTCCACCGATAGAACCAACTTCTGCCTCGATAGAAAGTCCTTTTCCATGGCAAAGTTTAACAAGTTCTGTAGTCTTCTCAATGTTTTCTTCGATCGGATAATGAGATCCGTCAAACATAACTGATGAGAATCCTGCATCTATACATTTCAGGCAGCCTTCATAGCTACCATGATCAAGATGAAGTGCAACCGGAACTGAAATGTCCATCTCTTTGATCATTCCATTTACCATTCCTACAACTGTTCTGTATCCAGCCATGTATTTTCCTGCACCTTCAGACACACCAAGGATAACCGGTGATCTTAATTCCTCAGCTGCAGTCAGAACTGCTTTGGTCCATTCAAGATCGTTGATATTAAACTGTCCTACTGCGTAATGACCTGCTTTTGCTTTTTTTAACATTTCTGTTGCTGAAACTAACATTTTGTATTCCTCCACTTCTCTGTTAAAGGCTTTTATAGGCTGACCCCCAGGGGAATCGAACCCCTGATTCGACCGTGAGAGGGTCGCGTCTTGACCGCTTGACCAGGGGGCCAGATGTACGTTCATTAGCTGTCTTGCCAACTCACTTGCTTAGTATAGCGTACTTCTTTTCATTTGACAAGCCTTTTTTTTATTTTTTACTGCTTTTTTACTGCTCCTCTTCCGGAACTACGATTTTAAGTGCCTGTTTCGCATTTTTGATGCAGACACTGTCGTGCTCGCCGCCGAACTCTCCATCCAGCGTCCACGGGATTTCTTCCACTGATTCAAAATGGATCTCACCTGTCTTAAATGAATAAATGTGCTTCGTATTGATCTGGCTGCTCAGAAGCGCCCCAACGATCTCCTGAAGCGCGATTGGATTCTTCGGTGTCCGGATCAGGGTAACCTCAAATTCTCCGTCATCAAAGACCACATTCTTCCCGATCATATTACGGAAACCGCCAACAGATTTGGAATTCGTCACCATACCATAAATAAATTCGTCCTCGATCGTTTCTCCGTCATGTGTCACTTTTAATTTATATGACGGGATATCAAAAATTCTGGTTGCTCCTTCCAGCACATATGCCAGATGTCCCAGAACATTCTTCATTTCCTGCTTTGTCTCATAAGATACATCCGTGAAGAGTCCGAATGCTGCAATGTATACGAACACATCTCCGTTAAATCGTCCGATATCGCAAGGGAATTCTCTTCCCTCGGCTGCTGTACTTGCCGCCTGGAGAAGATTTTTCGGGATATGCAGACTGCTCGCAAAGTCGTTGGTCGTTCCTGTCGGGATGTAACCGACCGGAATCTTTTTTTCTCTCTTCATCATTCCGGTTACGACCTCATCAAGTGTTCCGTCGCCACCACTGCAGATCACACGGTCGTACTCCTCTGTAAATGTCTTTACTTTATAATAAGCGTCTTTATATTTCTGCGTCGGATATACAACCACTTCATATCCTGCTTTTACAATAATGTCAATAATATCAGAAAGCTTCGGTTTTAAAAGTCCCTTTCCTGCATTCGGATTATAAATAAACAATGCTTTTTTCATACGTCCGTCCTCCTGTTATCTGTTCTTTCCTCTGTAAGACCTGTCCACACAGCTCCTTACAGATACATGCATTATAGCATAAAGAGCCTGCTTTTGGCAGACTCTTCAATGTTTTATGCAATTATCTGTTCTTAACGTTCACAAGAAACCTTTCAATACCAGCTGCCGCTTCCTTTTCATCTGTTCCGTTCGCAACAACGGTGATTTCCTCTCCCGGCAGCAGTGTCAGACTCATCATCCCCATAATGCTCTTTGCATTGACTTGCTTCTGGTCAACTTCAATATATACCGAACTTGAATACTGACTAGCTTCCTGAACAAGAAGCGCAATCGGTCTGGCGTCTAATCCCTCGGACAATTGAATCTTAACAGGTTTTTTGATCATAATGTTCCTCCTTGCTTAGCCCTTATCTCTTCCGCCATTTCACTTAACTTGCGCAATCTGTGATTCACTCCGGACTTGCCTACCGGATTTTGCAGAAGTGCGCCTAACTCTTTTAAAGATGCCTCCGGATATGTAAGTCTTGTAAGGGCCATGTCCTTCAATCCTTCCGGCAGCTTATCGAGTCCTTTTGTTTCCTCAATATACCTTATATCTTCAATCTGCTTTACAGCAGCGGAAACCGTTTTATTGATATTCGCAGTCTCGCAGTTCACTTTTCGGTTCACCGTATTCCTCATATCTTTCAATATGCGGATATTCTCAAGCTCCATCAGTGACTGATGTGCCTCCATCACATTCAGCACATCCACGATCTGAGCTCCTTCTTTCAGATAAACCACAAGTGTTTTTTTCCTTGATACAATCTTTGCATCCAGAGCAAAGCATCTCATTATCTTCTGAATCTGCTGTGCTTTCCCCATCGACGCACAGACAATTTCAAAATGATAGGACTTCTCCGGGTCGCTCATAGATCCCGATGCAAGAAAAACGCCACGCAAGAAAGCCCGCTTACAGCAAGTTTCCTGAATCACGACATTCTTAACTACAGAAAGCTCTTCTTCCACCTCTCCATAAGGATTGATCAGCTTTGCCGCCTGAAGAACCCTGACAGCATCTTCGTGTTTTTTTACAACTATATAATAGTAGCTGCTGCCTTTTTCCCGGTTCACCCGAATAGCGATATCAACCACTATATTAAACGTTCTTCTCAATAAAGTAAAGCTTTTTCTTGCAACTGCCAGATTTTCCGTATGAATCTTAAGTGCTGCTTGACCTCTGCTGTCGATCATGACAGCCCCGCACATGCTGATGATCGCTGCAAGTTCTGCAATCTGGCAATGCCTTGCCGGACTTAGCTGGCGCGATATTTCTTCTTTAATATTTCCAGAAAAAGACATACTATCACCTATTTTGCTTTCGTAATTGCATCTTTCTCGATATCACGATGCTCTTTTCTTACACCGTACTCTTTTTCTGCCACAGACAGCCGTTCATACAACTCATTGGCAAGTGTCACGGAGCGGTGTTTTCCGCCGGTACATCCGATTGCGATCACAAGCTGGTTCTTTCCTTCTGCGACATAATTCGGAATCAGGAACTCAACCATGTCCACCAGCTTCTTCAGGAATTCTTTTGAAATATCGTTATTCATCACGTAATCCCTGACCGGCTTATCATTGCCACTCTGCGGGCGAAGTTCATCAATATAATACGGATTCGGAAGGAATCTGACATCAAATACCAGATCTGCATCACTCGGAATTCCATATTTAAATCCGAAAGATAACACGGTAATGTAGAGATTTTTGTATTCTTTATTCTCGGCAAAAATACGGTTCAGTTCACTGCGCAGCTCCCTGGTCAGCATCCGGCTTGTATCCAGGATGTAATCTGCCCTTTCTTTTAAAAAGGCAATCTTCTTACGTTCTTTGGCGATCCCGTTCTCAATTCTGCCGCCCTTTGAGAGTGGGTGGTTCCTTCTTGTCTCTTTATATCTTTTCACCAGTGTATCATCATTCGATTCAAGGAAAAGAATCTCCAGTGGTATCTTGGCTTTTTCAAGTTCGTCCAGAACCTGGTCCAGTGCACGCAGATTCTGACCACTGCGGATATCAAGTCCCAGAGCGATCTTCGTGATCTCACCATTTGGAACGATCAAAAGTTCTGTCAGTTTTGTCATTAAAGGAATCGGCATGTTATCCACACAAAAATATCCCATGTCTTCCATCATTTTCAAAGTTGTACTTTTCCCTGCTCCGGACATTCCCGTTACAATTACGAATCTCATCCCTAAAATTCTCCTATTTGTTTCACTTCCGGTTCCATCGTAACACCGGTATCTTCTTTCACTTTCGCTGTTACCTGACGGATCAGCTCCATCACATCAGCCGCTGTCGCATTTCCTTTATTGATCACAAATCCACTGTGCTTTTCAGAAACCTGCGCTCCACCTACTGTAAATCCTTTCAGTCCGCTGTCCTGGATCAGTTTTCCTGCAAAATATCCTTCCGGACGCTTAAAGGTACTGCCTGCACTCGGATACTCCAGCGGCTGCTTCGATACCCGCTTCTGACGTAGGTCATCCATCTGCGCTTTTATTTCTTCTTTTTTGCCTTCTGTAAGCGAAATCACAGCACCCAAAACGATATATCTTTTCTCCGGAATAATGCTTGTACGGTATCCCAGTCCCAGTTCTTCTGCCGGAAGCTCCATGATCTCGCCCTCTTCTGTCATAACCCTGACACTCGTCAGTACATCCTTCATCTCTCCGCCATACGCACCGGCGTTCATCACAACCGCTCCGCCAAGCGTTCCCGGAATACCCGCTGCGAACTCAAATCCGGTCAGTGCTGCATCAAGTGCTGCATTTGCAATCTGCGCAAGCGAACATCCTGCCTGCGCCGTAATCTGATTTCCTTCTACCTGAAATGTTCCCATACTCTTATAAAGCTGGATGATCGCGCCTCTGAAACCTTTGTCTCCAACCAGAAGATTACTTCCATTTCCTACTATATATATAGGTATCAAAAATTTCCGGCACACCCGGACTGCCTCTGCCAGTTCCTTTTCATTCGATGGCATGATAAAATAATCTGCCGGACCACCGATTCGGAAGGTTGTATGCTTCTTCATCGGTTCATCCTTCTGTATTTTGGCTGCATCGACCACATTATACAAACATGTCTCAAAATTCTGTTCCATTCTCTTCTCCTAGTATCTATAAATATTCTATGCCATTCTTCTTTTTTTATTTAACAGGAAATTGCCATTGGACCTCCCGCCAAATAGAAGTTACTACGTGCCAAAGCACGTTTTAATATCATCCTCATATGATGTAAGTGTCAAAAATAAATTTTGGAACTTACATCATATGATACACCAAAAAATATGCAAGTTCAACGCGCTCTTGCAAAATTAAGTGAAATGCGATATAGTAGGGCATAACATAGAAATTTTATCATTATTTTCAAAAAGGAGTGATTTTTAACTGTGGACTCGAGTGTCTCACAAATACTTATTTTGCTAGTCCTGCTGCTCTTATCCGGCATATTTTCGTCAGCCGAGACAGCACTTACAACCTACAACAAAATCCGGATGCGTGCCCTTGCAGACGAGGGTAACAAGCGTGCCAGCGCCGTACTTGCCGTAACTGAGAATTCAGGTAAAATGCTTAGCGCGATCCTCATCGGCAACAACATTGTTAATACTGCGGTAGCTTCCCTTGCCACCACAATCGCATACCGCCTTGGTGGAACCGCCGTCGCGATCGCAAGTGGGCTTATGACGCTTCTCATCATCCTTTTCGGAGAGATTACTCCGAAGACGATGGCAACCATTCATGCTGAGAAGATGTCTCTTTTCTACGCACCGGTTATCAATATTTTTATGAAGATCATGACTCCGATTATCTTCATTGTAAATGGTCTCTCCACCGGTCTTCTGATGCTTCTTCGCATCGATCCGAATGCCAAAGACAATACCATGACCGAAGCTGAACTCCGAAGCGTGGTAAATGTCAGCCATCAGGACGGCGTGATCGAATCGGATGAAAAAGAGATGATCTACAATGTGTTTGATCTCGGTGATGCCATTGCCAAAGACGTCATGGTTCCCCGTGTCAACGTAACTTTTGCTGATATTGACAGCAGTTACGATGAACTGATTGACCTGTTCCGTGAAGACAAATTCACCCGTCTTCCGGTTTACCAGGAGACAAAGGATAATGTTGTCGGAACGATCAATATGAAAGATCTTCTTCTTTATGACAATAAGAAAAGTGAGTTCCAGATTAAAGACATTCTCCGTGAAGCCTACTTCACTTATGAATACAAGAGCATTTCCGAGCTTCTTGTTGAAATGCGCCAGGCCTCATTCAATATCGCAATTGTCCTGGATGAATACGGTGAAACATCCGGTCTGATCACCCTGGAAGATATTCTTGAAGAGATTGTTGGCGAGATCCACGATGAATATGATGAGAATGAAGAAGAAAATATCAAAGCGGTAGGCGAACACGAATATATTATTGAGGGTTCTACTAATCTTGACGATCTCAATGATTCCCTGGAGCTGAATCTGGAATCGGAAGATTATGATTCTCTCGGAGGCTTTATCATCGAAAAGCTGGACCGTCTTCCGAAAGCTGGTGACTCCGTTGTCACCGAAGATGGAATCCGTATGGTCGTAGAAAAGCTCGACAAAAACCGGATTGAGACCGTTCACCTGTATCTTCCGGAGAATTACCGCGAACATCCGTCTGACTCATCGGAAAATGACGATTAAGCAGACCTCCCAGTAAGAAATCCTGACAAATTTTTTCTTTATATTTTGCAGGATATACAACAATTTCAGGGCAGTCCAAAGCGGGCTGCCTTTTCCTTTTGGGATTTCGTTATTTTTTAAACAATTTTTTCAAGAAATATCGGTTTTTTATTGATTTTATTGCGTAATTATGTATAATTATGGTAAATGGGTGAAGAATTTTACTTCATCAGATGATAAAATCTGCGCTCACAGCTTTTATCATTTAACCATTTAACTAGAATTAGGAGAAAGAGGTTAATTGCAATGGCAGAAATCAATTTAAGCAAGTATGGTATTACTGGAACAACAGAAATCGTGCACAACCCTTCTTACGAATTACTGTTTGAAGAAGAAACAAAAGCAGGTCTTGAAGGATTTGAAAAAGGTCAGGTCAGCGAACTTGGTGCTGTGAACGTAATGACAGGTGTATACACCGGACGTTCCCCTAAAGACAAATTCATCGTAGTTGATGAAAACTCTAAAGACACTGTATGGTGGACTTCAGACGAATATAAGAATGACAACCACCCGGCTTCACAGGAAGCATGGGAAGCTGTAAAGGAGATCGCCAAGAAAGAACTTTCTAACAAGAAACTTTATGTAGTAGATGCATTCTGCGGCGCTAACAAAGATACACGTATGGCAATCCGTTTCATCGTTGAAGTTGCCTGGCAGGCTCATTTTGTAACAAACATGTTCATCAAACCAACAGCTGAAGAACTTGAGAACTTCGAGCCTGACTTCGTAGTATACAACGCTTCTAAAGCAAAAGTTGAAAACTACAAAGAACTTGGACTTAACTCTGAAACAGCTGTTTTATTCAATATCACAAGCAAAGAACAGGTTATCGTTAATACATGGTACGGCGGAGAGATGAAGAAAGGTATGTTCTCTATGATGAACTACTACCTCCCACTTAAGGGAATCGCTGCTATGCACTGCTCAGCAAACACTGATCTGAACGGCGAAAACACAGCTATCTTCTTCGGTCTTTCAGGAACAGGTAAAACTACACTTTCTACAGACCCGAAGCGTCTCCTCATCGGTGATGACGAACACGGCTGGGATGACAACGGAGTATTCAACTTTGAAGGTGGATGCTACGCTAAGGTTATCAACCTTGACAAAGAATCTGAACCAGATATCTACAACGCAATCAGACGTGACGCTCTTCTTGAGAACGTAACTCTTGATGCTGAAGGAAAAATTGATTTTGCTGATAAGAGTGTAACAGAAAATACACGTGTATCTTATCCGATTAACCACATTGAAAATATTGTACGTCCGATTTCTTCTGCACCGGCAGCTAAGAATGTAATCTTCCTGTCTGCAGACGCTTTCGGAGTACTTCCACCGGTATCTGTACTGACACCGGAACAGACACAGTACTACTTCCTGTCTGGATTCACAGCTAAGCTTGCCGGTACAGAACGTGGAATCACAGAACCGACACCAACATTCTCTGCTTGCTTCGGACAGGCATTCCTTGAACTGCATCCGACAAAATATGCAGAAGAACTTGTTAAGAAGATGGAAAAGAGCGGAGCAAAAGCTTACCTCGTTAACACAGGATGGAACGGAACAGGAAAACGTATCTCTATCAAAGATACTCGTGGTATCATCGATGCAATCCTGAACGGAGACATCTTAAATGCACCGACCAAGAAAATTCCTTACTTCAACTTCGAAGTACCTACAGAACTTCCGGGCGTTGATTCAGGAATCCTTGATCCTCGCGACACATATGCTGATGCTTCTGAATGGGAAGAAAAAGCTAAGGATCTTGCTGCAAGATTCGTTAAGAACTTCGCTAAATACGAAGGAAATGCTGCTGGTAAAGCACTTGTATCTGCTGGACCGCAGGCTTAAATGCAAAATTAGAAAATGGATGTGGGAGAGTTTCTCCTGCATCCATTTTTTTGTGTATACGATGAGTCAAGTGCAGATTTGTGCTTGCATAAGGATCTGCATTTGGCGAATGTACATCATCGATCTGTCAAGCGAGATGGTGTACAAAGTATGCCAATCGAGTAGGCGTCAGCTTACTCGATTGTGCGAATGGACGAGGGAGAGGCTGCAATAACCTCTCCCTCTGGTTTTTCAAGACAAAACAGAATGGAATGATTTATGAGAAACAGAACCCACAGCCATCTTCGGGCTGTGGGTTCTATTGACTGTTGAAGTTTGTTGGTTGCAGATATTCTTTTCGTACTTTTATAGTATGACGATAGTGTAATATCAACTACATGTATTTATGTAAAATAATTTTTTTCTGCAGTATATTTCTACTTCTCTTCTGGGGGAAGTTCTTCACCGGCTAGTTTTAGGATGTTGCTGATCTCATCTTCGGTGATGCCAGCGAATTCTTCCAGCTCGTCTACGCTGACTTTTCGGCCGAGTTCATCGGAAAGTTTTTTGATCTGTTCATCAAGGTCGTTGACTTTTTCTACCATGCGGTTATCTTGTTTTTTAGTCTCTTCCTGAGATTCAAGAAGTGCCTGCATGCTTTCTTTTGCCATGCTTAAAAGGGCTTCGGTATCATCTGCATGGTCTTCCATGGCGAGCATGAGTCCCATGTTGCCTTCCTGGACGAGATCTCCGATGTAGATATCTGCCCTGTGCATCTCTTTTGCCATGGTGAGGATTGCCGGTAGGAGTTCTTTTAATGGATCCCCATCTCTTAATCCTTTCAGATCCTGCTCGTAAAGGTTTAAATAATCCTGTTCTTCCTGGGTATATCGGATCGGTCCTTCGGTGTTTTCTGCATTTTTGATCGAACCACCAGCTTTGACGTAGCCTTTTACGATTACTTTCTTGGAAAGAAGATAATCAAATACAAGCTCCATCTGTTCTGCTGATAAATTGTCTTCTGCGAAGTAAGCTTCGACTGTGGCTTTGTCTGTGATGTTATTCTGGCTTTCACACAGGGTAAGGATCCCTGAAAGTTTTTCACGAAATTCTAATCTTTCTGCCATATTTTGATTCTCCCGATTCTATAATATATGAATATATTTTTCTTGTTCTTCCGGTCAAGAAAGACAAGAAACGTAATCAACAAACTAATGATTGCTTTCCTGTAGCATATCGCTACAGACTTATCATAACATTATATTTCCTACCTGACAATTTATTTTTCTGCAATATAATGAGGATACCAGGGTCAAAAGGTCAGAAAGCCGATGCATGCTTGCTTACAAGAGGATTTTTGACCTCTTGACCCACCAAAAACATGAGTAAGTAGCCATTTTTCAAAGAAAAATGAGCGAATTACGAATGTTTTTGAGAATTGCGAGAGTGCAAAGCACGCAGCATATTTTTCTTAATCGATTTCTCATTTTCACTTTTCAGGATATCCGACATATATTATATAAAGTTCATTTTTTGAGGTATATCTATGCCTGTATCTATCATGCTCGATGCCGGTCACGGAGGACGTGATCCGGGAGCTGTGTATAATGGTCGCCAGGAAAAGGATGATGTACTGAAGCTGGTGCTTGCGATCGGAGAAATTTTACAAAACAGCGGAATTGATGTGGAATACACACGGACAACGGATATTTATGAGACACCTTTCCAGAAAGCAACAGAGGCAAATGAAGCCGGTGTTGATTTCTTCATATCGATCCACCGGAATTCCGGTCCTCTTGCCAATCAGTACATGGGCGTGGAAAGCCTGATCTATAACCTTTCCGGCATCAAATATGAGATGGCGGAAAATATCAATGCACAGTTGGAGACAGTTGGGTTCAAGGATCTCGGAGTAAAGGCGCGCCCAAATCTGGTTGTCCTTCGCCGTACAAAAATGCCGGCGATTCTGGTCGAAGTCGGTTTTATCAATTCCGATTCTGATAACACAATTTTCGATAAGAACTTCAATGATATTGCGCAGGCAATTGCAGATGGAATCCTGGATACGCTGGAAGAAAAAGGGCTCTGGAAACCAGAAGGCGCAAGAAACAGTTCGACCGCATCGGAATCAGGAAGGACTTCTTCTGACGCAGATACTTCTGCTTCCGTTTCTCCTGCTGACGGTTCTACAAAATCAGATGTTGGTACACTGACAAATTCAGGCTCAGTCCCTGATTCTCCTTGTACGTCAGACTCTGCTCACATGAATCCGTCTGATAAAAATACAGACTCCGAATTTCCTAATTTTTCTCCATCTGTAACCTACAGTGTGCAGGTCGGTGCATTCCGAAATCCGGCGTATGCCAGACGGCTTCTTAATGAACTGACCGAAATGGATTTCCCTGCCCGGATTGATGACAGCAGCCAGTATGACCGGGTTCTGGTCGGTCAGTTCGATGTATTGAATGATGCCGCCATGATGGAACGAAGACTAAAACAGAGCGGATATCCAACTGTGATCGTGAGTTTTTCTGAAGAAGCCTGATTGATTCTGCAAAAAATTCATACATTAGCTTCCATGATTTTCTTCTTCTTTTGCTGACCATGGAAGATGACTGTTTAAGGGAAGAACTTTACCATTTTTTCGGACGCTCCGATGAAACACCATCAAAAGCTGCTTTTTATCGCCAACGTACAAAATTAAAAGATGGTGCATTATGGGAACTTTTGCAGATTTTTAACCAGAAGCTTAAACCTACTCTATACAGGAACCGTTATCGTTTGGTTGCTTGTGACGGTTCTGTTGCTGATATTTTCCGTGATGAAAAAGATACAGAAACTTATTTTGAACCAAACAATAAATCTCCCAGAGGTTTTAATCATATCCACATCAATGCACTTTAAGCCAAGTAAAAAGAACAGAAAAGATTCTCAGATACCAAAATCTTTTCTGTTCTTTTTTGTATATTATAAAGGATAGATTAGTACCTCCTCAGAGGTCATGTGTTCCCCTTGATAAAAGGGCTCAGTTCATTAAGGGCGAATGCTCTTTGCCAGTTCTTTCGCTTCTTTTGTCAGATTACAGATTTTCTCGAATTCGCCGTTTTGGATCAGATCTGCTTTTACCATCCAGCTTCCGCCGCAGCAGATGATCTTGTCAAATCCCAGATAATCTTTCAGATTCTGTGTTCCGATTCTACCTGTCGGCATAAAACGGAGCTGATTGTATGGTGCTGCCATTGCTTTGATCATAGCCACTCCACCTGCAGGTTCTGCCGGAAAGAATTTAACTACTTTCAGTCCTCTTTTTACTGCCTGTGCCACTTCGGATGGTGTCACACATCCCGGGAAGATCGGAATTTCTTTTTCCAGACAGTAATTTACGATTTCAGGATCGAATCCAGGACTTACGATGAATTTTGCTCCTGCCTTAACAACAGCATTTCTCATAGAATCCGTTTTCCTTGAGTTTCTCTAAGTTTTCTCCAAGCCTGTAAACGAACCTGTCTATCAGTTCCTTGATAAAAAATGCGCTGAAAGAAAACCATACCTTGTTTACATGACCGCTGGTACCTTTCTAAGCCTTTCAAAAAAGCACATAAGTTATTTGTACTAACCTGTGGTTATGTATTGAATTATGGGTTTTGGGTAACAAAAAACACCGTATTTCTACGGTGTGTTCTGTCAGATATATTCTGTTTTATGATAGCAGAAAACTGGAATTCACAGTTCTTCCATCCTTCCCATCTTCAGCGCCATAACAAGAGTTCCGGCTGCCATCACAAAGACACCAATTTCAATCACATAGATGGGAAGAAGCGCCGGACCTGCCACGGCAAAGAAGTCCACGATAAAATGAATCCCATATGCAAGAACCGCTGTAAAAGCCGCTGTCCTGCATTTGCCTGCCTTTACCGCCCGGTAGATCAGCAGTGACAACCCGATATGCAGAATGATTGCACTGATTCTTTCGATTCCGCTTACAAAAAAGAGTGGTGCCGGTGTTGTCCATAGGGCCGACAGCTGTGACACGGTCTGGTTTGCAGACTCAGCAGGAAGTGCCGCCAGCGTATTCTGCATGGCTCCGCTGTTGATCATCAGCATGGACACAAGATTGCTGATTCCGGAGAGTCCTCCGATCAGAATGGCCTCCACACCGCCATGCCCGATTCCATACATCAGTGCATTTGGAAAATCCAGCCATTTCTTCATCCAGAACTTCATGGCAATCAGTCTTCCGGTCTCTTCAAAAACCGCTGCAGCCAAAGCCGCGTACACATAGTAAAGCCATGGCCTGCTCTGTGCGTTCAGTCCGCAGAACTGAATGACAAGAACATGCAGCTGTTGCTCCAACAGCATGGCAAACAGCAGATAACTCCCGCTATCGCCAGACCTGATATTGTGTTCAATTCCATCTTTATACCTCCCTGATTCTCAAAAAATTCCTTTATTGTATTTGAACTGTCCATACAATATAAAGCCTAATCCGACAATAACTGCTGGAAGAATGATATAATCTATAATTATTTCACTCCAAAACGAAACAATAAAACCTAATACAAGAGATATTCCTATAATCAGCGTTCCTGTGCCGACTGTTTTTCCATACTTTGGTATATCTTCTTCCTTTACTTTTCGCCTGTTATAAGAGTGAATTGTGCTGATATTGCCTTTGATATTTACAATTCCCACAACAGATATGAACACTCCCAAAATCAACATTATAATATTTTCCATAATGACCTCCTAAAAATAGAATAGTTCCTCAAATTTTTTGTCCAATGCAATACAAAGAATTAGAGCCAATTTTGCAGTTGGATTAAACTGTCCTGTTTCAATAGAACTAATGGTATTTCTTGATACCCCTACCATTTCTGCAAGCTGAGCTTGAGAAAGATTTGCTTCTGTGCGAACTTCCTTTAAGTGATTTTTCAGTTGTAATTGTTCTTTCATATTCTCACCTCTAAAAGATGGCTAACAAATCCAACAAATGCCAAAATGGAAAGCACAAAAAACAGAACAGTCAAGAGCAAATCGCTCTTTCGCTTCATTTTGATAAAACGAACTAACCATTGTGTTGCAATAATGCTGAAGTATATAACCCACGGACTGTAAATCATAGTATGAGCAAGCACAGAAGATAACAGCGAAAGCAAACAACACACTAAAGCACCAACTCTGCTTGCGTGACTTCCGGCTTGATATACCACTTCCATTTCAGCCAAGTCCTTATTGCGATGTTCTTTTCTGCTTGCATTTAAGATTTCGTCCTTTTTCATAAAAACACCTCCACACCAAGTTTTCTTTGCATATTTTAATTATACACACGCCAAGTTTTCTTGTCAATAGAGTCCATAAAAAAGTTACAACCGATATAAGAGATAACTTTTCTACCACTTCGATTATACTCACAACTTAATGACTTCTTGAATACTTGCCGAAAAAGAAAAACTGCCATCGGTTTGACAGCAGTTCTTCTTCGGTTGGTATCCGTTAGGAATACACAATATCATTCAATACAATCTCATCGGCACAGGCTCGAATGTTATTCATTAATCCTATCCATCTCATCATATCCGTTGCTTTTCTGCACGCCCAGGTTACAATCTCCGGTTCGATCATCAGACGTACATCAAACAGATCCAGTGCCAACCGATAACGGTCCTCCACATTTCCAAACCCGAGAACATCATTTTCCATATAAATGGTACTGATGACATAAGTTCCGTCTCCTCTGCGCACTTCCAGCACGCCTCTTGTGACCAGCCCTTTAACCGCCCCTCTTACCGTACTTCGTCCAACTTCAAATAATTCTGTCAGTTCACCTTCAGTAGGTATCCTCTCTCCTATTTTTACCGGTTTATCCAGAATATATTTCATCAGTCGATCCTCTGTCTTCTGTCCCAGTGTCCGTTTTACATCTTTTCCGCTTTGCTGCATTTCGTCACCTCCTGCTTATCCGCTTTCTCAAATTTTAGCATTTGTTTTTTCTCTTTTCAGCTCTGCATTGCCTGCCCTTCTCATTTTTGCTATACTGTCAATGTAGTTTTACGCCATAGTTTCCGGCGTATCATTATTTTGACTCAGGAGGAAATTTATGATCAAATTAGTTGCAAGTGATCTGGACGGCACTCTGCTTCACAACTATCAGCAGACTGTGCCGAAAGAAATATATGATACGATTAAAGCACTTCATGAAAAAGGAATCATCTTCACTGCCGCAAGCGGACGCCAGTATGCCAATATCCGCAGGCTTTTCGCTCCTCTCGGCTTTGACATTCCATATATCGCTGAAAATGGTTCCATGTGCGTCTATAAAGAAGAGGTACTCGCCACCGGTCTGACCCCATCCAAAACCATCCGGCATATTCTGGATGCCCTGATGGACTACCGGAAGATCTATCACACCGGACACTGTATCCTTTCTGTAAAAGATACTTATTACAGCGACTCAACCGATGAACGTTTCATTGATTATATGGAAAATGATATGCATAACATCGTTACCTACGTGCCGGATCTGTATGCGATCAAAGAACCGATCATCAAAGCAGCCATCTGTGATTTTGGTGGCACAAAGAATCTGGAACCCTTCTTCCACAAAAGGATCGGGGATGAAATCCGCGTTGTAACTTCTGCGGATCACTGGATTGATTTTATTGCGCCAAATGCAAATAAAGGAACGGCACTGAAAGTTCTAATGGAAAAATTCGGGATCAAAAAAGAGGAATGCATCTGCTTCGGAGACCAGCAGAATGATATCGAGATGCTGAAAGCTGCTGGAACAGCGTATGTCATGGCAACCGGCCACCCTCTCGCCAAAAAGGCGGCAGATTACGTTGTGGAATCACCTTTGCCGGTGATGCAGGGGTTGTTGTAGAGTGAAAATGGGGACGCTGCAGCTAAATAATTTTCTGAAACGAACAGCGCAGCTGAATGTTTCCGTCTTAACGGCATTTGAGACTTTTAGGGAATCTTAGGTTTTGAGAAGATGCGTTAGGGGAAGAAATCCACACTGTCTGAGCGACAGCGAGTTTGTGGATTTCTTCCCCTGTTTTTAGCATCTTTTCAAAATTTTAGAGTCCCTTAATGCCTCAATCCTGTCCGGCAAGATAGAAACATTCAGCTGCGCGTCCCTTTTGAACCAGCAAGCCTATATAACTCCCCCTATGCGTTCTCCCATCTTCACAATGGTTTCTGCTCCCTGCAACGTGTTTCGGATCAGATCACTGTCTGGCAAGACTTTATCTGGCTCCAGGAGCAGCACAACCGTTGAACCTCCGAATTCAAATCTTCCTTTTTCTTCGCCGCGTTTTACCTGGCAGCGTTCTTTTTTATAATTTCGGATCTTTCCGACCATCAGTGCACCGACTTCCATCATCAGGACGGTGCCGAGTTTTTCATTTTTTACAAGACAGTATTCTCTGCTGTTCATTTTGTAGATCGGGCAGATATCATTTGCAATCGGATTTACAGTGTGAAAAATTCCCGGAATCCTTCTCTGATAGGTCTTTTCTCCATCCGCCACGTAGCAGTATCTGTGGTAATCGTCTACTGTAAGACGGATCACTACCGCCCAGCCTCCCATATAATGTCTGGCAAGCTTTGCATCGCGAATGAGGCTGTGGGTTGTATATGGTGTATGTTTAATGAAGAATCGTCCGTTTTCGTGAATTGGATAGACACTCACTTTCCCGTCACATGGACTGATCAGTACCGTATCTTCCCTGTTAACCGGACGCTCTTCCGCTTTTATTTTTCTCGTGAAAAAATCATTGTAAGAATCGAATTTCTGCTTCTCATATTTGTCCGGATCAATCCCGTGGAACTTTGCAAACGGTCCGGCAAATACAGCCGAAATCTTCGTATTCAGCAGCTTTCCACCAAGTCTGGATACTGCCGGTAAAAGAAGTGGACGCATCAGAATTCTGGTTGCCGCATGGGTATAAGCAAATTTTAAAAGCTTATCCTGTCCGGTTGTCTTTTTGATCCGATGTCCTTCTCTGTCCATGTAATCCATTTTTCTACCTCCTGTCCGCCTTATCCATGCCTGATAATGTAGCTGTCAGGCAGATCTCAGCCCTTCATTTTGCTGCCTGCTCATAACCTGGTTTCATTACATCATACTCATATAACGCATATAGTGCCGAACCAGAATAGCGATCACTGCCATTGCCACAACAGCTACAATCGCACCCATGGTCACATTTTTCGGCTTTTTCAGTTTGAAATTGGTGATAAACAAAATGCCGACCACCAGCATGACCACATGAAGCGCAAGCATAAATTCACAACCTAAAAATGGTTTTAAGACAACCACAAGCGGAAGTGCGATTGCCATCGAAGTGATCGGAAGTCCCTGGTAGCATTCTCTCTTCTCTGAGGTTTCTTCCTGCCGCTGTTCTTCCATTACATTGAACCATGCAAGGCGGATCAGACCTGCAAGCACATAGAACATCAGGATTGCCACACCGATCACTCCACGCATTCCAAAGCAGTAACAAAGAACAGCCGGTGAAGCTCCGAAGCAGACGATATCACTTAAAGAATCAATCTGGATCCCAAAACGCTTTTCCACCTCTGTCCGGTTCTTTTTCGTCCGTGCGATCTTTCCATCGAACATATCACAAAGCCCGGAGATTGCAAGACACATGACACCCAGGTGCAGATGCCCGTTCACTGCAAACATCATTCCTCCGACCGATACCATCAAGCTGACATATGTAAGTACTACCGTATAATCATAAACCCCTAACATTCTATCTCCCTCTTTCTTCCAATTGTAAAGTTTGCTACGATCGTAAGCAGGGCGCTCAGCCCCAGTTCTGTATAATATCCAAGCCCACGGCTCAGGATCATTCCCGGCAAAAGAAGCCGTTTTCCGAATACCGGAATAAAAATCATGGTAAATAATTTTTCACTGATTCCCATACCTCCCGGCAGAGGAAGCATATCTACCGATACCGCAATGACCGCCTGCAGTGTAATGACTGCGACTGCTTTTGCACCACCAAGTCCAAATGCCTTATATACAAACCATGTAGCCGTAAACAGCGCAAACCGCTGGAACATGGTGATTGCAAATACATTCACGATTACCTGCTTGTGCTCCTTCAGAAAAACTGCTGTATCCCGGTACTGGTCCATTGATGCATTCAGCTTTTCAATACGCGCTTCCTTATGGCGTAGAAAGTGCAGCTTTTCAAGCAGTGCCATTCCTCTTACCAGGATTTCTCTTGCAAGCCGCGGATGAAACACCAGCACCAGCATCGCCGTCACGCAGAAAACGTTCAGAGCTGTCCCCAGATAAAAGATATGCCGGATACTCCAGAGATACTTATGGATAAATCCCTGTCCGAACAGTACCAGCCACAATCCGACAACCACCAGTACCAGTTTATAAGTGATCGTAACGATCATCAGCACCAGCGTTGAAACCGGTATTGGTATCTTTTCTTTTTTCATATAATAAATCTGTGCCGGCTGTCCTCCAGATGCCGAAGGTGTGATACAGCTGAAGAAGAATCCAACCGATGAAAACAAAAAACATGTCCATTTTTTCAGCCGGATTTTCAGTGTCCGCATCATATAATAGATAATGATCGATTCTCCCCAGATAAAAACCACAACACAGATCACTCCCGGAATCAGCCATAATACATTGACCTGCCCCAGGATCTTCACAATCTCACCAATATCTTCCCCATGAAATACGCCATACATTGTACCGGCAAATACCACCAGCAAAAATATGACATTGAAGATCGTCTTCTTTTTATTTTCCATCTCTCTTCATTCCTGTCCAGTTTCCAAGTTTATTTGCTATTTTTTCTGTCAGACGCCGATAGATCTGCCATCCATTTGTCCGTCTGCTGATCTGCCAGGTTACTTCTGCAAGAAGAATTCCTGCTACTGCATCCTGCCATACATGCTGCCTAAGCGCCAGTGTCGAAATCACAACCAGTACCGTCATCAGGACTGAAAAAGCTTTATACCAGTTGGGAATCTTCCGATTCTTCCTGACCGCAATATAGCTGAACCAGCTTGCCATGCAGTGAATGGACGGAAACAGGTTGATCGGCTTATCAACCGTATACAGAAACCGTACTGCCTGCGTCCAGATATCCGTCCCTGTCAGAACCGGTCTCGTATTCGTGGTCGGATAAAAAATAAAGCACAGCATACATACCAGCCGCGCATAAAAATCCGCAGTAAAAAACCGGTATTTCACTTTCTCCTCCCGCATCGATGCCATGAAATAGTTCACTACCCAGAAAAGATAACAGCCAAAATAAATAATAATAAACTGTGGCATAAAAGGAATCACTTCATCCGCCGGACCAGAAAGATTATGAGTCTTGATTCCCGTCCGTAATAGTGGCACTCCCCAGTATACCACAGCATTCATACAAAATGTAATAATAAGTGGAATTATAGTTTTTATTTTCTTCATACAATCTATACTATACATAAATAAAAAAATAGCAATAGTCTTTCACAATTCTTAAAGAAAAAAGTTCTGTCTCTTAAGAAAACAGAACTTTTTTCTTTTATATTTCTTTATTTTTACAGAACCTTTGACAGGAATTCCTTTAAACGCTCATCCTTAGGATTTGCAAAGAACTCCACAGTTTTGCAGTAACATACGTTCGCTTATTGCTTGAAAGCCTTTTGTTTACTGAGTTTGACGGGTGTTTTATATCCATTTAGCTGCAAAAGTCAGGTTATATGATAGGATATTGAGACCTATTTTGCAAGAGAATTTGGAAAAGTTAGATTTTTCACAAAACAATTGTACATAAATGGAGAAAAGTTCCGAAAAATTGTTCGTGGTAGGTAGACAAGTTTGTATTATTTCCTATAATTAAAGGAAATCTTTGTGAATCATTTTTGCATGAAAAGGAATATTATAATGGTTTCTTTGCGTTAATTGCAGAGGACATAATATACTCACCAATAGAGAGCGAGCGGCCCCATTTTTCTTCGTATTCCCGAGAGACTGGTTTTGTGACAATATTAATATCTATAAAGCCGGCAGCTTTTATTATTTTTTCTAAATCTTCAACCGAAGAAGCACCAGACACTCAACAAGAATGCATTGCTTCATCATTTTGCATTTCCGGTGTCAGTTCTTTCATGATTACGATGTCGCAGATGGAAATGCGACCACCAGGCTTCAGTGCGCGAAGAATTTCGCGATAAACTCTTGGTTTGTTGTCAGACATATTAATGACACAATTAGAAATACAGACATCAGCAGTGTTGTCGGCAATGGGGAGGTTTTCGATTTCTCCCAAGCGAAATTCTACATTCCGTATTCGATTTTCTTTCGCAATTTTACGTGCACGGGACAACATTTCCGGAGTCATATCAACACCAATGGCACGACCACGGCGACCGACGACTTTTCCGGCGATGAAACAATCAAGGCCAGCGCCGCTCCCGAGATCCAGGACGATTTCACCGGGCTGGATATCTGCTTTACGGTGCGGATTACCACATCCAAGTCCAAGATTTGATTCAACTGGAGCAAGTGCCAGATCATCAGGGGTATAACCAACACTGGATGACATGGTTTCCGAAGAAGAGTTTCCAGATAAAATTGTTGCGTTTGTTTCCTCTAAGGCTATTTTGCCATAGTCATTTCTGACAATATCATGTATTTCTTTCATAAAAATCTCACTTTCATATTACCTTTGTATGTTTTAGCATATCAGATTTACTACAAGTTGTCCACAGTTTTGCAGTAACATACGTTCGCTTATTGCTTGAAAGCCTTTTGTTTACTGAGTTTGACGGATGTTTTATATCCATTTAGCTGCAAAAGTCAGGATACTATACATAAATAAAAAAATAGCAATAGTCTTTCGCAATTCTTAAAGAAAAAAGTTCTGTCTCTTAAGAAAACAGAACTTTTTTCTTTTATATTTCTTTATTTTTACAAAACCTTTGACAGGAATTCCTTTAATCGCTCATCCTTGGGATTTGCAAAGAACTCTTCCGGAGTTCCCTGCTCTTTTACTCTTCCTTCATCCACAAACATGACACGGTCAGCAACCTCTCTTGCAAATCCCATTTCATGTGTAACAACAACCATGGTCATGCCTTCCTGGGCAAGCTGTTTCATCAGCTCCAGTACTTCTCCAACCATCTCCGGATCCAGTGCGGATGTCGGTTCATCAAAGAGTATTACATCCGGGTTCATGGCAAGGGAACGCACGATCGCGATCCGCTGCTTCTGTCCACCGGAAAGCTGTGACGGATAAGAATCTGCCTTCTCTTCCAGTCCAACCCTCTTAAGAAGTACTCTTGCTTCTTTTTCTGCCTCTGCTTTATCCTTTTTCAGGAGCTTGATCGGAGCCAGTGTGATATTTTCAAGAATCGTCTTATGTGGGAAAAGATTAAAGTGCTGGAACACCATTCCCATCTTCTGACGATGTTTGTCGATATCTACCTTTGCATCTGTAATATCCACACCTTCAAAATAAATATGACCTCCGGTCGGCACCTCCAGAAGGTTCAGGGAACGGAGGAATGTAGATTTTCCGGATCCTGACGGCCCGATGATTACCACAACTTCTCCTTTGTGGATCTCTTCTGTAATTCCATTCAGTGCATGAAAATCGCCAAATGCTTTCTGCAGATTTTCTACACGGATCAATACATCTCCATTAGTGGTCACTGTTCCTTAGCCTCCTTTCCAGCATACTTACCAGTTTACTGAAGATCATAACCATAACCAGGTAAATGATCGCAACTGCCATCAGTGGCATAAGCGCATCGTAGGTTCTGCTTCGAATGATATCTCCGCCCTTTGTCAGATCCTGAAGGGCAATATATCCGGCAACAGAAGTCTCTTTTAAGAGAACGATAAATTCGTTTCCAAGTGCCGGAAGGACATTTTTAAACGCCTGCGGCATGATAATATAGATCATTGTCTGACGATAATTAAATCCAAGGCTTCGTCCTGCCTCAAACTGTCCGTTATCAACTGCCATAATACCGGAACGGAAAATCTCAGCAACATAAGCACTGGAGTTCATACCAAATGCCAGAATCGCTACGATCGTCTTACTGACATCCACACTTGCAAAAATTACAAAGTAAATGATAAGCAGCTGTACAACAACCGGTGTACCACGGATGACCGTGATGTAAATCTGGCAGATCAGATTCAGGAGCTTCAGCTTGCCGGTCTTATCGTATGTGGAACGGACAATTGCCAGAAGGAATCCGAGAACTACACCGATCAGGACAGCACAAAAGGTTACAATTAATGTAACCTTAAGTCCGTCTGCAATGTAGTGCCATCTGTCATCTTTTATAAAATTCATTATAAATCTTGCTTTAAAATCACTCATAAGACACCACCAGTCTGTACCCGATTAGTCTGTAATATATTTTGCAACGATTTTATCAAATGTTCCATCTTCTTTTAACTCTTTGATCGCATCATTGACTTTCTTAACCAGATCATCATTACCTTTTTTGATTGCCAGTGCATAGTCTTCTTCTACATAAGAAGTCTCCAGGATCTTCAGACCTTCATTTTCTTCTACGAATGTCTTAGCCGGCTGGTTATCAATGATCACTGCATCGATCTTGCCCTGCTGCAGAGCCTGTACAGCTTCCATACCTTTGTTGAAACGCTCTACATTATCATCACCGAAATCATCTGTAGAATAAATATCCCCTGTTGTTCCCTGCTGAACACCAATCTTCTTTCCTTTCAGATCATCCGGTTCTGTAATATCACTGTCATCTGTTACAATGATAACCTGAACTCCTGTGTAATAGCTGTCAGAGAAATCAACCTGTGTAGCACGGTCTTCTGTTACAGTCATACCTGCTGCTCCGATATCTGCTTTCCCACTCTGAACGGCCGGGATAATAGAATCAAATGCCATATCTTCAATCTTCAGATCCATTCCAAGTTTGTCAGCGATCGCTGCTGCGAATTCTGCATCAATTCCGACAACTTCATCTCCGTCATAGTATTCAAATGGTGGGAATTCTGCGTTTGTAGCCATAACAAGCTTTTCTTTCTTGTCTGATTTTGCAGAGTCACTCTTTGATGAATCACTCTTTGATCCACAAGCTGCAAAACTGAATACGCATGCACATGCAAGTACAACACTGATTACTTTTTTCATTTTCATAATACCAACCTCCAAATTTTATCCATTTCCCCTATTCTATCATGTTATAAAGAAAAAACAAAGTGGGTTTTTATACATTTTTTTGCATAAATTCCCACTTTTTTTCGTGATTATTCTCTTTTAGCCAAAGATCAGGAAATAAAGAAGTACCAGAACTCCAAGTACGATACGGTAATAACCGAATGCCTTAAAGTCATGCTTCTTGATATATCCCATCAAAAACTTGATCGCAAATACGGATACGAAGAACGCTACCAGGCATCCTACAAGCAGAATGACTACTTCGATCGCGGTATAATGAAATCCGAATTTGATAACCTTTAAAAGACTTGCTCCGAACATAACCGGAATCGCAAGATAGAAGGTAAATTCTGTTGCCACATAACGGGAGGTTCCGATGAGCAGCGCACCAAGGATGGTTGCTCCTGAACGGGAAGTACCCGGGATTAATGCCAGGACCTGGAAACCTCCGATGATCAGTGCCATCTGATAGGTTAGCTCGGTCAGCTTTGTAATCTGCGGTCTGGTGTGCTCATTCTTTTTCTCAATCAGAATGAAGAAGATACCATAAATGATCAGCATCAGTGCAACAACTACATAATTGTAAAGATACTTGTCAAGGATATCATCGAATAACAGCCCGATCACAGCTGCCGGCAGACAAGCCACAACGATTTTGCACCACAGGTTGATTGTATTTCTCTTCTGCTTCGCTGATTTTCTCTTTGAAAACGGATTCAGCTTATTGAAATACAGAACAACGACCGCCATAATTGCACCGAGCTGGATCACAACACGGAACATACTGTTGAATTCATGACTTGTACTCATATGTAAGAACTGCTCTACCAGAATCATATGCCCTGTACTACTGATTGGAAGCCATTCTGTGATACCTTCCACGATACCCAGAATGACAGCAATTAAAATATCTAACATTTTTCCCTCTTTCTATCCCCTCTCGGGATTCAATACAAATTTTTCAATGGCAGCCGCCACGCCATCCTCCTCATTGGACAATGTGATATAATCTGCCACCTCTTTTACTTCATCTGCTCCGTTTGCCATCGCAACACCAAATCCGACTTCTTTTAACATCATCAGGTCATTGTTGCCATCCCCGCATGCCATGATCTCTTCCCGTTCAATTCCAAGAAACCTGCCGAGCTGGATCAGTCCCATGCCTTTGTTGACTCCCGGTGCATTGATCTCCAGGTTCGTTCCCATCGAATCACTAATGCTTAAATTCCCAAGCTCCATGATCCGCTGCTTTGCTTCCAGCCGTTCGTCCTGATTCTTAAAAAGTGCATGGATCTTATCCATCTCATGCCCATTCATCTCTTCCATCTTCTCCCAGAGACTCGTAATGCCTTTGCGGGTGGTTCGGATATAATCTGCCATCGCAGGATTCCGCAGATACTCTCCGACTTTCAAAAGTTCATCTGCCTGTACGAAACCTCTTCCATCAAAATAGATCTCCTTGAACGTATCATAATCTCCAAAAATCTTAAGGATCGCCGCGCCCATCTCATAAGAGAGCATATTGGCATAAAGTACTTTGTCTTCCTGTAAATCCAGGATCCTTCCGCCGTTCGATGTCAGTGCGTACCGCATCCCCGGAAAATTACGGAGCACTTCTGGGATCCCTGTCACCGGACGCCCTGTTGCAACCAGTACTGTTACTCCCTGGTCGATCGCACGTGTAAGTATTTCTCTTGTATGACTGGTCAGTTCTTTCTTATCATTCAGTAAAGTACCATCCAGATCAAGCCCTATCATTTTTATCTTTTTCATGAATAATTCCCTCATTTATGGTAAAGCTAAAAATACATTTCAAATCTTAGTATAACACGATTCCCCGTGCATGTATAACAAAATTTGCGGATTCAGGCATTTTATAGTATACTGATAAAGGCTCAATTTTGAAGAAAGGAAGAATTATGAAGAAAAGGTTAAAAGCATTTTCAAGGACAACCATCGCACTCCTTACCGCTGCCCTGGTCTGTTCCCCGTTTACAAAAGCTTACGCCGATGACACTGTAGACTCTCTCGAAAAACAGACAAACGGTCTTCAGAACCAGCTCGACTCTCTGAATCAGGACCTCACAAGTCTCAGCGCTGAGATCACAGATCTTGCATCAAAAATTGAGGATACGGATGCTTCCGTACAGAAAGCAGAACTGGATCTTGCCGCCGCAAAACTGGACGAGCAGTTACAGTATGATGCTATGAAGAAAAGAATCAAATATATGTACGAAACAGGAAATACGTCACTCTTGCAGATCATCTTTTCTTCTGAAAGCATGGGAGATTTCTTAAACAAAGCAGAATTTGTCAAGAACATTACAGAATACGACAGAAATATGCTGGATGAATTACAGAAGGTTCACGAGCTTGTCGCTAAAAAGGACTCTGATCTGAAAGCAGAGCAGGCTTCTCTGGCAGAGATGAAAACAAATCTCGACCAACAGGAACAGGAACTGAATGATAAGATTTCCTCTACTTCCGGTGAACTTCAGGCTTCATCCGAAGCACTGGCAAAAGCAAAAGAAGCACAGGTAGCCGCTGCTGCCGCACTTAAGAAAAAACAGGAAGAAGAAGCTGCAGAACAACAACGACAGGCAGAAGCTGCACAGACTGCTGCCAATAATACTTCAAGCAGCTCCGGGAACACGGATTCCGGTAGTTCCGGCGGCAATACGACGATTACAGTTCCGGATACTCCTGCCGAGACCACAGATCTGGTTCTCTTTGCTGCAATTCTGCAGTGTGAAGCTGGCGGTTACAATTATGACGGTATTCTTGCCGTTGCTACAGTCATCATGAACCGTGTAGAAAGTCCGCTGTATCCGAATACGATCAGCGGTGTCGTCTACCAGAGCGGTCAGTTTGCTCCAACCTGGGACGGAAGCTTAAGCCGCGTCTTGCAAAGCGGACCTGTATCCTTATGCTATCAGGTCGCTCAGGAAGCGCTCGGCGGAGCACGGCTTGCATCCGTAAGCGGATGTTACCAGTTCCGAAGCGCAAGTACCGGAATGTCCGGGATCAACGTTGGGGGAAATGTATTTTTCTAAATCCTGTCCCAGTGGATGTGCGTTCGATTCATTCACAGGACAGAATACAAAAAACGGTATTTACTCATCTTCACGAGTAAATACCGTTTTTTATTTTCTACGCATTATAGTTTGCAAGAAACTGTGCTATCAATTCCACACAACCTTCCACATCTTTTTCATCTGCTACCTCTGCAGGCATGTGCATATAACGAAGCGGGATTGATACCAATACCATCGGTACGCCCTGATTTGAAAAATGAATCTTATCTCCATCCGTATAACTAAGCCTGCTTGCAGCTTCTCTCTGAACTGGAATTCCTACTTTTTTTGCACATTCTTCCATTTTGGCATTTAAAGTTTTTGCCACGATCGGACTGTTGCAAAGAACCGGTCCACCCCCCAGAAGAACCGTTCCCATCTCAGCCGGATTCATTCCACTGCAGTCGCTTGTGTAAGTCACATCCACAACAATCGCAAGTGTCGGATTAATCCGTGTACTGGTCCAGAAAGCTCCGGTTTTCGTTGTCTCCTCTCCAGTTGTAGAAGCTCCATAGACACCAACTTTACATCCAAGCTCTTTCGCTCTCTTGATTGCTTCCATAATGATATAAACACCAAGTCTGTCATCCAATGCTCTGGCTGTAAATTTACCATTTTTCATCTTACGAATATGTGTATCCGGAACAATCGGATCTCCCAGACTTACATTCTTTAAAGCATCTTCTCTATCTTTCGCCCCAATATCGATCAGAAAATGTTTTGTTCCCAGATTTTCTTCTTTGAACAAATCACGATATGCTTCGACAACACCGTAAACCTCTCCGTTTTTTGTCTTGATACGCACCTGACGTCCCGGATAAGTTGCCGGAACAATTCCGCCTCGGTCAATCACCTGCAGTCTTCCATCTTCCCGGATGTTCGAAATCATAAGTCCGATTTCATCTGCATGTGCCGAAAGCATGATACGTACATCGTTTTCCGGATTCAGAATACATGTCAGATTTTGCATCTCATCACGGCGAATCTCATCTGTATATTCTTTCATTTCTTCTGTTACAATATCCTGCACCTGCTCCTCATAACCCGATACCGAAATACTGTTAAGAAGGTTATTTAAAAATTTTTCATTCATTCTAGTCATCTTCTTTCTTACTTAGCCGTAACTTTCAAAAGATCTGCAAATGCAGACAGATTATAGGTTCCAAGTCCGCTTGCAACTGCATCCCCGATAGCAGCACAATCCATTCCCCCTGCGATTGCTGCCTGCAGTCCTGCTTTTGCATCTTCTACAACCAAACACTTATCAGCCTGTTCGTCTACATACTCTGCTGCTTTCACAAATACTTCCGGATCCGGCTTTGATTTTGAAATATTATTTCCGTCTGAAATTGCATCGAAATACTCTCCAAGTCCCAACTGCCCGAGAATAAATCTTGCGTTTTTACTGGATGATCCAATCGCCAGTTTATATCCATTCGCACGAAGATCATCCAATGTTTCCTTTACTTCTGCAGACAGATCTGCAGGACTCATATTTTTCAGAAGTTCTTTATAGATATCATTTTTCTTTGTTGTCCAGCATTCTTTCTCTTCTTCGCTCATTTCTCCTTCATAGCGTTCCAGAATAATTTCAAAACTTTCCATACGGCTCACCCCTCTGAGTCGGTTATTGATTTCTTCATCAAAATAGATTCCCAGTTCATCTGCAACTGCTTTCCATGCTTGATAATGATATTTATCTGTATGACAGATTACTCCATCCAAATCAAAAATTACTGCATTGTATTTCTTCATCTTTTGCTTCTCCTTCTGTTTCAGACAAGTTAGAAATGATGACAGCGGCCAGGATGATCGCACATCCGATCACCATGCGAAGTGTAATCACTTCATGCAGAATGATGATAGAAAAAATCGTTCCAAATACAGATTCCATTGAAAGTACAATCGCTGCTTTTGTCTCATCTACATACTTCTGGCATGCGGTCTGGAGCAGATAACATACAGTCGTACTGATTACTCCCAGATACAAAACACTTAACCATCCCTGTGTTGTAACCTGAAAATCGTTCTCTCCAAAAATCACAAGACTGACTGCCGATAATACAAATGCTGTGATCATCTGCACCATGTTCAGTACAGATGCCGGATATTTTTTCACAAATTCTCCGGTAAAAAAGATTTGGAACGCAAATCCTACCGCACAGAGAAGTGTAAGACCATCTCCCAGACTCAGTGTAAGATTTCCATTCAAAGAAAGCAGTGCTACTCCAATAACGGACATGATTGCTCCAATGATTCCTTTCATGCCTACTTTCTTCTTCAAAATTATAAATGCAATGAACGGCACTATAACTACATTCAGTGCTGTAAGGAATGCATTTTTGGAAGGTGTTGTATATTGCAGACCGATAATCTGAAGTGCAAATCCTGCAAAAAGTGCAATTCCCATCAGAATACCTGCTTTTATTGCACCTGCACGATTCTCAAGTTTCCCTTCTTTTTTATGCTGTCCCATGCTGATCATCCCCATCAGCACAGATGCCAACAAAAATCTTACCATCATAATCTGGAAAGGCTTCATGCTTCCCAGTGCCATATCACTTGCGACAAAGCCGCCTCCCCATATGACCGTAACCAGTATAAGTCCTCCGATTGCCAGCCATTTTTTCATCATATATCCTCCCGTCTCTTTTTTAGATTGTTGTTACTTTTCCATTTATTTCAGCTTCTACAGGTTCTCCTGCAAGACGAATGACCTTTGCCTGATTACTTCCATCTGCTGTAATTTCAAGCCATGCCCCTCTATAATGCAGACGGAATGTTAATCCCTGCCATTCCTTTGGCATATTCGGATGAACTTTCAACATACCATCTTCTCTTTGCGCTACACCTGCAAACCCAAATACAATTGTCTGCCATACTCCACCAGTATTTGCCGCATGGATTCCTTCTCTTGTATTTCCCTGCATATTCAACAGGTCAATAAAGGCTGCGCGGCGAAGATACCGATATGCTTTTGAATCATCCCCTACTTTAAGCCCCATAACAGAGAAAATACTCGGACTCAATGAAGAACCATGAAGTGTACGCTTTTCGTAATAAGCGTAGTTTTCTTTAATCGTTTCTTCATCAAATTCATTTCCCATAAGGTGTAACAGCATAACAACATCTGCCTGCTTATTGATCTGTGTCTCTCTTGCTCTTTTTGTCTTAAGTGCATCCGGACGTACTGGCCAGTCATTCTCATCATATTTTTCGATTGTTACATTATCAAGCTCGAAATATCCTTCAAACTGTTCCAGAAGTCTTGTGCCTTCTTTTCTTGGCAGATACATCTTTTCCTGCACTTCTTTCCAGTGTGCAGTTTCCGCCTCTGTAAGTCCTGTCTTTTCGATCAGGATATCATACGCTTTCTGATTCTCTTTCTTGATTGATGCAAGCAGTGAAAGAACATATCCGAGATTCCATCTCGCCAGATAATTGGTATAGAGGTTATTATTAACCGGTTCATGCCATTCATCCGGTCCCGTTACCTGATTGATTTCATAACGATCCTGCTCTTTGTTGTACTCACAGCGGCTTGCCCAAAATCTTGCTGTCTCTGTCAGAATCTCCGCTCCTTTGCTGTAAAGGAAATCCATATCCTGCGTGATCTTAACATAATTATAGATTCCATAAGCAACTGCTGCTGTTACATGATGCTCATATACCGCAACATAACATCTATAACAGGTTCCATCCGGCTCAATGGTCCAGTCCGGACACTGCTCTGTACCATCATCTGCTGACTCCCACGGATACTGTGCTCCTTTATATCCATTCTTATGTGCATTTGCACGCGCTGCATCCAGAAGATGGTATCTGTAATTTTCCAGATTCTGTGCAGTCTTCGGAAATACCCATGAGAAAAACGGAAGCATAAAAAGTTCGGTATCCCAGAAAGCATGTCCACCATATTCTTCTCCTGTTAAAAGCTTTGCCCCAACATTCACATGGTCATCATGTTCGTTTCCCGTACTCATCAGATGGAAGATGTTAAAACGGACTGCACGGTTCAATTCATCATCCCCTGTAATCTGAATATCTGCATTTTCCCACATATTCTTATAAACATCTTCATGCGCTTTCAGTTCCTGATCAAATCCCGTTTCAACAAATCCTTCAATTTCTTTTTCGATTGTTGTATGAAGAGCATAAGCCGGGCATTCTCTTTCTGTATACATCGAAACATATTTTACGATTTCTACTTCTTTTCCTTCTTCTACATGGATATCACCAAATTCCACACTCTGCTCACCAAATCTGCTTATCATTCTGTTTCCAAGAATCTGTTTTCCATCTGCATAAGCTTCGATACGGCATCCACAACCTACATGCAGATGATTTTCTCTGGTTGCAACTTCCACATAACATCCATCTGCTGCCAGCTTTTCATTCGCTGTCATATAAGTATGTTTTACCTTAAAGCGTGGTGCATCATAAAAATTAATGATCGTACCATCAATAATACTTTCTACTTCAATGATTCCACTGTAGTTGAGCGGTGTCACATAAAGCCGGATTCCCATCCTGTGTACATTGTTTCTGCTCACAAACCGGATTCCTTCGATCAAAGTCTCTCTTCCTTTTGAGTCCTTCAGACGAACTCTCTTTCCAAGAAAAGCTCCTTTCATATCAAGCACTCTTGAAAATTCCAAAATTTCACAGTCTTCAATTCCAATCAATTCTTTTTCTACATAAAGTCTGATTCCAAGCCAGTTCGGAAGTGTGGAAAGTTCACGCATAAATGTCTCTGACTTGTCAAACACTCCATTGATATAAAGATATGGAAGTGTAATCTTTGTTCCTTCCTCATGACTTCCCCGGATTCCGAGGTAGCCATTGGAAAGTGCAAACAAACTCTCATATTTGAGATTCTCTTTTGCCTCATACTGATCCTGCCAGATGAGCCATTCATCGCTATGTAATCTGTTTCTCAGATTTCCTGAAAACATTTCTCTGCTCATATATGATTGTCTCCTTTATTCTTAATCGATATACTGTTTTCTTGCTTTCCGGATTTCGGTTCCGCATTCTGCTGCCTGCACAGTAAATGCCATTGCAAAATCCTGAAGTTTTACTTTATTTTCTTCCAACTGTTCTTCTCCACAGCTGTTGCTTCCAAGTCCTGACTGGCGATAATCCAGATGGATAATCACATCATCCGCTTTTTCAATTTCAAATGGATGCTGTGCTTTTTCCAGACTTTCATCGGTATAATTAGCAAGGTTCAGACCAAGCTTCTCCTCCATCTTGCATAACAGACCATCTTTTCCATCTCCAATACGGAACCATTTCACCTGTTCATGATGTCCGTTTTCCTGTGGGAATACATAATCTGTCATCATTCCGTCAACTGTATTTTCGTAAATTCCCATAATAGATGCAGCCTTACTGTCTACATAACTCTCACCAGGTCCCATACCATACCACATCGTCTTCTGAAAGTTTTTATTTCCTTTCATAATGACTCCGATACGTGGTAAGAATGCTGGTTCCAGTTTTCCTCTCTGAACAGCTTTTCCCTGAATTTCCACCTTCATCTGTCCACAAGAATAAACCGTATAAGTGTAATCACATTCAAATCCCCAGGACTGGTTATAGCAACTGAAGAATGTTCCGATCCGGACGATCACCTTATCGTCTTCTTTCAGACAGCTGACATATTCTGTCTCTTCTACCGGTTTCTGAATAAAATATTTATTCATCCAGTCCTCTTTCTTGTACATATCGTTATCGATTGTTGCACGGTATACATTCATTCTTGGTCCTTCAGTCAGATACTCTTTTCCATCTTTTCCAAAAGAAATCAATTTTCCAAATACAGTACTGAATTTTGCTGTCACACGGCTGTTTTCTACAGTAAGACCCCCCTGTCCTTCTGTTACCTGAAGCTTATCAGCTGTTTCTCTTACCGAAAATCCATCTTTTCGGATCTGCATCGGAATCTGGACTTTCTTGATTTCATACCCTGCTGGTGCATAGTTTCTTTCTTCTTTCTGACATACAGTCAGATTCAGATAATAGTCTGTATTTTCCTGTAATTCAAATGCTGTAATTGGTAGGGCAATGATCTTGCCTTCATGCGGAGCAACCGAAAGTCCTTCAACGATTCCGTCCTGTATCGTCTGATCTTCCGCTTTTACTTCCCAATAAAGTGTTGTCGTATCCAGATTCAGGAAATCATAATAATTCCGGATCTGAAGCTTGTTCATGCTTCCTTCAACAGCTGTAATTTCTACTGGTGCAATGATCTGTTTGTATTCTTCCATTCCCGGAGACGGTGTTCTGTCCGGCATCAGAATCCCATCGATGCAGAAGTTCCCGTTTGTTGGAAAATCTCCATAATTTCCACCATATTTATAATATTTCTTATCCTTTTCTTCAGTGTAAATTCCATGATCATACCACTCCCAGAGAAATCCACCCTGAAGACGTTTGTACTTGCGATACATATCCTGGTATGCTTTTAATCCTCCAGGACCATTTCCCATCGCATGTCCATATTCACACATTACGTGTGGCTTATCCCCTTTGATCTGATATTCTGCAATCTCTTTGAGACCTTTCAGTCTGGTATACATCGTAGAATATACGTCTGTCACTTCTGCCTCAAAATCTCCCTCGTAATGAACCAGTCTGGTATCATCCAACTCACGAATTGCTTCTGCTGCACTGCGGAAATTGCATCCAAATGCGGATTCATTTCCCATAGACCACATAATAATCGATGGATGATTTCTATCTCTCTTTACCATACGGACACTACGGTCTACGTAAGCATCTTTCCAGGTCTCATCATCTGTGATCCATGTGTAATTTTCTACCCATTCAAATCCATGGCATTCCAGGTCTGCTTCATTGATCACATAAAGTCCATATTCGTCACACAGATCATAAAAATATTCATTTGCCGGATAATGCGAGCAACGAACAGCATTGATATTGTACTGTTTCATCAGACGAATATCTGATTCCATCTGCTCTCTTGTCACTCTTCTTCCTTCTCTCGGATTATAATCATGATGATTGACTCCGTTCAGAAGGATTACCTGATTATTGACACGGAAGTTCTTATCTTTGATCTCGATTTTGCGGAATCCACATCTGACTGTTACTTCCTGATTTTCTGTCATTACTGTAAATTCATATAACTCAGGTGTCTCGGCTGTCCATGTATGAACTTCCGGGATCTCAGCCTCAATACATATATCTTTTCCTTTCGAAACAAGTTCACCTTCAAGAACAGTCTTTCCTTTATAAGAAAGCTTCCAGCCAAGATTTGTACCAGCCTGTTTCATTGTAATTTCAGCTGTAAAAAAACCATTTTTGTAGCTGTCATCCAGTGTTCCATTTACACGAAGATCCAGAACTGCATTCTTTTCCTCATTGATCAGTTCTACATCCCTGTAGATTCCTGATAACCACCACATATCCTGATCTTCCAGATAAGTACCGTCTGACCACTTGTATACACGAACGGTAATGTCATTTTCACCTATTTTTACAAACCCGGTAATGTCAAATTCTGAAGGCAGTCTGCTGACTTTTCCAAATCCAACATGTTTTCCATTTACCCATACATCAAATGCACTGTCAACACCATGGAATTTCAGAACCGTGTCTTTTTCCATCCACTGTTCATCTAATACAACTGTCTTTTTATAAATTCCAGTTGGATTTTCATCTGGTACATGCGGTGGGTTTACCGGAAATGGATATAACACATCTGTGTAATGCATCTTGTCATACCCTCTAAGCTGCCATACGGACGGAACATCAATCTTATCCCATCCTTCACATGCCCCCGACTGTTCAAATCCTTCCGGCGATAATTCCGGTGCATCAACATATTTAAAATCCCATTCTCCATTTAAACTGATTTTCTTTTGCGAATCTTTATAAAAAGCCGTTCGTGCTTCTCTTCTCCCAATTCCGGTAATCCGATGGTCTTCCCATCTTTTTACTTTTTTTCTTGCCATAATTTTCTCCTCTCAAGTGGTATCCCAAATAAGACAGCAACAGCGGCCAGACAGATACAGTCTGCCTGACCGCTCCATACGCCTGTCTATTTGATAGAACCACTGGTTCCTTCAACAATATATTTCTGCGCGATAATGAAAATAATGATCGGCGGAATAATCATAATAATCGTAATACAGAGCATCGGAATAATCTGTGTACTGTGAACTCCTTTAAATGAAGCAAGTCCAAGTGCCAATGTATATTTGCTTCTGTCCTGTAAGAAAATGAGTGGTCCAAGATAGTCATTCCATACAGTCAGCATATTAAGTACACCGACAAGAATCAATGAAGGTTTCATGATCGGCATGAAAATCTTCCAGTAAATCTGGAACTGATTTGCGCCGTCAATTCGTGCTGCTTCCTCAAAATCCTTCGGGATTCCCATGAGGAACTGTCTCATCAGGAATACATAATAGGCAGATCCGAACCATGCCGGCACGATCAGCGGCTTCAGTGTATTGATCCATCCGAATAAGTTGAATTCCATGTACTGCGGAATCATGGTAACATCCCATGGAATCATCATTGTTGAAAGCAGGATCATAAAGAGGATATTTTTCCCTTTAAAGTTAAATCTTGCAAATCCATAAGCAACCAGTGAACATGAAAGAACCTGTCCGACTGTTGTCAGAACTGTTACAAGAATTGAATTCCAAAGATATGTTCCAAACGGCTGTGATTTCCATGCATTAATAAAGTTCTCAAAATGCCATTCTGCCGGCAGAAGTTTCGGCGGATATGCAATTGCTTCTCCTTCTGTCTTAAATGCAGAAAACAGCATGTAAATAAACGGTGCAAGAAAGTAAATGGCTACCAGTCCGAGTAATATGTAAATTACAATTTTTGATTTTTTAGACATTTTCATTACTTTCTACCCCCTTTTTTCTTTTTTGTTTTCTTTGCTCCGCTGTTTTTAGCTTCTGTCTCATAGAATACCCATGCGGATGATGACTTGAATACCACGGCAGTCAGCAGCAGAATGATGATAAACATTACCCATGCGTTTGCACTGGCATATCCAAGTTTGTGATGTTTGAATGCGTTATTGTATGTATACAGTCCATAGAAGTAAGTAGATTTAAGCGGTCCGCCTCCGGTAAGAAGCATAACCAATGTTACCTGTTGGAAAGAACTGATAATTGACGTAATCAGGTTAAATAAAATTGTAGGTGTAATAATCGGAAGTGTAATACTGAAAAATTTTCTTGCAGGACCTGCTCCATCAATAGATGCAGCTTCGTATACATCAACCGGAATATTTTTGATATCTGTGTAGAAGATAAGCATCATCGTTCCAACACCAAACGCACTTGCAATTATAACTGCAAGGAGTGCCCATGCCGGATCAACCAGCCACTTCGGTCCTTTGATTCCCAGAAGAGATAACAGATAATTCAGTACGCCATAATCTCCGTTGAGGATCCATCCCCAGATGATAGAAACCGCTACACCTGAGATAACTGCCGGAATATAGAAAATTGTACGAAATACTTTTACTCCTTTAATCGGCTGTGTAATCAGCATTGCAAGGAACAATGCAATAATCATGTTAAGCGGTACGAAAATTGCCGCATATTTCAAACTGATTATAAGGGATTTCCAGAACTGTTTGTCCTTTGTAAACATATCAATATAGTTTCCAAGTCCCCTGAATGTTGGCGCTGTGGTAAGCGGCCAGTCAAAAAAGCTCATGATCAAAGACAGAATCAGGGGACCGATTGTAAATACAAGGAACCCGATAATCCACGGCATAATAAACAAATACGGTGTGGCCGTCTTCAGGAATTTTCTCTGCTTCATTTTTCTTCTCTCCTATTTATCGGCGCCGGAATCACAAATTGTTCCGGCGCCGGTTTGTTTGTATGCTATTACTGTGCGTCTGCTGCTTCTTTTAAAACATCTTTTACATCCATGTATGAGCTTGGATTGAAAATCTGTTCAACTGATAAGCTGAGGTTTTCTGAAATTTCTGACCAGTCTTCAATCAGGAAGCTTGCCGGAGTATGTCCATCACTCTGCTCAAGCATCTCATAGAATGGTGCATATTCTGGTTCATCCATAATACCTTCAGATTCTACAACACTGTTAAGTACCGGAAGTTCCATACCGATTCTTGCTTTGTTGCATTCTTCGCCTGTCCAGTATTTTACAAATTCCCATGCAGCATCTTTATTCTTGCTGTCCTTTGAAATAGAAAGTCCTGAAGAGCTCAGAATACTTACAGAGGTCTTTCCGTCAAAAGAAGGAATTTTTGCCACACCATAATTCATTCCATCCTCATTAAGAGAAGCAATTGACCATGATCCATATACATACATTGCTGCTGTACCGGCACGGAATTCATCAGTTCCGTTCTTTTCTGTTGCAATTGCATATCCGTCTTTTTCCATATCCTGGAACATTTTAAATACTTCCTGAGATTCTTTTGAATCAATCTGACCTGCCATCTGTCCGTTTTCGTCACAATAAGCAGTTCCATTGCTCCACAGATACATTTCAAAATCATACGGATCTGGTTTCATCTGGAATGCAAAACCTTTCTGACCTGTCTTTTCTTCAATTGTCTTGGCAGCTGCCTGAAGATCCGACCATGTCCAGTCATCTGTAGGTTCTTCTACACCAGCCTGTGCAAAAAGATCTTTGTTATAGAAAAGTGAATGTGTTGTAAATCCCACTGGAATACCATATGTTGTTCCGTCTAATGAGTTGTAATTCCACAGTGTGCTGTAGAAATCATTCTTATAGTCATCGCCTTCTTTGTCGATATACTCATCCAGAGGTTCAAGACCATCTGCATATGCCGGGTAGTTCCACATATACATAACATCCGGTGTATCTCCAGATCCCATACCTGCACTGATCTTTGTATCAAAATCACTTCCGTATGCTTCCAGTGTTACTTCAATGTCATCATGTTCCTCATTAAATTTATCTACAAGTTTCTGCTGAGCATCTACATCATCAGCTACATCCCATGTTGCAAAACGTATTGCTGTCTTTCCGTCACTTGTCTTTCCATTATTACTGTCTTTCTTGTTTCCACAAGCAGTCAGCATCATTGTTCCTGTAAGTGCAAGTACGCACATTACTGCAATTTTCCTCTTCATAAATCATTTCCTCCTTTGATTCACTTATTTTATTTGGTAAAACCACTATACTATTTTACTGGTTAAATGTAAATACTTTTTACCCTATAAATATTTTTTCTCTATTTTACCTATTATTTACACCATATTTTTATATACTTTTCACAATTTTTATCTTGGTAAAACTATATTTTTATTTTAAATAAAGTCGTCTGTTTTTACTTGATTGATTTTAACTCTTTATTTTTAGCTAAAAAATCATAACAAAACAATCTGTCATCACTCGATCTGTATACATAAAGAGACTATAGGACATTCTCCGTTCCATAGCCTCTTACTTTTTTACCTTATTAAAATTTTTTAACACTGTCACGTATATAAAGTTTAGTCGGGATTGAAACTTTTACACAAATCTCTCTTCCATGTATAATTCGCTCTTCCAGAAGTTTTACTGCATATTCTCCCATGAACTCCATGTACAATCTCACCGTAGTAAGTGGAGGAACCATGTATTTCGCAGTTGGGATATCATTAAAGCCAATAATACTGATATCATCCGGTATTTTAAGCCCAAGTTCATATGCAGCCCGATAACTTCCTGCTGCCATCGAATCATTCGCAACAAACAAGGCAGTCGGCAGATTCCCTTCCTCGTAAAACTCTTTCAGAAGTTTGTATCCATATTTTGCATAATAAGCACCAAACTTTGTATATTCCGGGTGATACAGTCCCCGTTTTTTCAAAGCGTTCTGAAAATGCTGTATTCTCGTATCCAGTACTTCATCCCCCTCCTTATCAACTTCTCGACAGCCGATCATCCCTATTTTCGTATGTCCACACCCTACCAGATAGGAAACAATCTCTTCTACTGCCCGTCTATAGTCTACCACAATTGAATCGAATCTCTTTGGGTTTGGATCTGCATCAATAAATATAACCGGGCATTCCCATATTTCTATTGCTTCTACCATTTTTTTTGTGAATGTACCGGTACAGATTACACCATCTAATCCGTTGATCATCTCCGGCGAATCATCCAGTTTCACAATCACCTTTGTATATCCTTCTTCTTCCAGTTTTTTTTCTATAGCAAGCCTGATACAAAGATAATAAGGATCCTGAAGTTCTTCTTCAGGAGAATAAGAATAAAATACACCTATCTTCAGTTTTCGCCTGCGTTTTTTCTGTGCGCGTACTTCGTATTCTAATTCCTCTGCAATTTCAAAAATTCTTTTTTTTGTCTCTTCCTGCGCATTCAAAGTTTCATCATGATTCAACACTCTGGATACTGTCGCTATGGAAACCCCCGCTTTTGCCGCAATGTCCTTAATCGTCGCCATGTCCTTCCCCCATTATTTCTCTTTCTTTTTATTTTCTTTCAATATTGCCTTAATGCATTTTCCCTTGATGACTTTCCTTTGCAATTTATTTAATTCATTATAGCACACATTTCGGAGAAATAAATAGCTTTAGTAAAATTTAACTTTTTTACTGCTCTGTTTTTCAACTTTTACCTAGAACTTTATACGTTGCAAAAAAACCAGGCAGTTCACTTTTAAATGTGATTCTGCCCGGTTGTTTATTTCTTAGAATTTATCTGCTGCCATTTATTTTCTATATGCAGCTTCATTCCATCTTAATTCATTTTTGAAATCTCTGATCTTTGTATCTTTGTCGATATAAACAGCTTCGATTCCCATTTCTTCTGCCCAGTCACCCATCTGTTCCGGTGTCAGGTCATAAGAGAATGCTGTATGGTGAGCTCCACCTGCCAGGATCCAAGCTTCGGCACCTGTTCTGAGGTCTGGCTGTGGTGTCCAGAATGCAGTTGCAACCGGAAGCTTCGGCATCGGTTTTTCTGTCTTCTTGCAGTCTACGCTGTTGATGATCAGACGGAATCTGTCGCCAAGATCAACAAGCGATGTTGCAACAGCCGGTCCTTCTTTGGCTGTAAATACAAGACGTGTAGGATCTTCTCTGTCACCCATGCTAAGCGGCTGGCACTTGATGCTGATCGGTCCATCTGCGATTGTCGGGCAAACTTCCAGCATATGAGCTTCCAGGATACCTTCTTTTCCAGGTACAAGGTTGTATGTGTAGTCTTCCATGAAGGAAGTTCCCTTTGCATCTTTCTTGCCCTGTGTCATGATCTTCATTACACGAACCATAGCTGCTGTCTTCCAGTCACCTTCCGCACCGAAACCATATCCTTTTTCCATCAGTCTCTGCATTGCAAGTCCCGGCAGCTGCTGAAGTGATCCGAGATCTCCGAAGTGTGTAACAATTGCCTGATAATTGTTCGCTTCAAGGAATCTTTCAAATCCAAGTTCGATCTGAGCCTGAACTGCTACATGTTTTCTGAATTCAGCTTCATCTCTTCCTTCCAGAAGGATCTGATATTTGTCATAGTATTCTTCAACAAGTGCATTTACATCACCCTGTCCAACCTGAGCTACTGCGTCAGCAACTTCATTTACCGGGTAAGCATCAACTTCCCATCCGAATTTGATCTGAGCCTCTACTTTGTCACCTTCTGTTACGGCAACGTTTCTCATGTTGTCAGCTACACGCATAACACGTACATGGCTGCTTTCGATGACACCAACTGCTGTACGCATCCAGTCACCGATTCTTTCCTGTGTTTCTTTGTCTTCCCAGTAACCCATAATGACTTTACGGTTCTTATGAAGGCGTGTGAAAATATGTCCGAATTCACGGTCACCATGAGCTGCCTGGTTCTCATTCATGAAGTCCATATCGATGGTGTCGTATGGGATTTCACGGTTGAACTGTGTGTGAAGGTGAAGTAATGGTTTTCTCAGTTCCTTTAATCCGAGGATCCATGATTTTGCCGGTGAGAATGTATGACACCATGTAATAACACCTGCACAGTTTTCATCTGTATTTGCTTCGTTGAAGGTTCTTCTGATTACTTCATTCGTGATCAGAGTTGGTTTCCAGACTACTTCGTATGGAAGAATTCCTGATTCGTTGAGGGCTTTTACGATGATCTGTGAATGTTCTGCTACGTGTGCGAGGCATTCATCTCCGTATAAATCCTGTGATCCTGTGCAAAACCAAAATTTGTAATCTTTCTGTACTAACATGTTTTTATTCTCCTTTTTATTTGATTTCTTTGTTGATTGATTTACTACACTATGTGGCCCATCTCACGAGCACAGCTCGTTCGATGCTCATTAGCATTCGCATGAAACCCGTAAGATAGCTAACTGCCAGCAAGCTGACTGTGTTGTCTGATTGATTTACTCTATCTTCCCAACACAAGTTCGGTCTTACTAAGCTCGCAGTCGCATACGCTCCCGCTCGCTAAGTGCGCCGAACAGGCAACGCACTAAATTCATGTGTCGCCTACGGCTCGCATTCATTAAGTGCTTTAGCCTTGTCCATAGTATGCGTCTTTACCGTGTTTTCTGTAGTAGTGTTTATCCTGTAATTCCTGTGGGGCAGGTTTTACGTCTGGATTGATCATTTCGCAGCGAGCTGCCATTTTAGCTACTTCTTCGAGTACGACTGCATTATGTACTGCATTGTGTGGATCGGTTCCCCAGGTGAATGGTCCGTGGTTTTTGCAGAGTACTGCAGGCATTGCCATGTATTCTGTACCTTTGAAATGTTCTACAATGAGAACTCCTGTATTCTTCTCATATGCTTCATCGATTTCTTCTTTTGTCAGATTGCGGACACATGGGATCTCACCGTACATATAGTCGGCATGTGTGGTTCCGTAGCAAGGGATTCCTCTTCCTGCCTGTGCCCAACTGGTTGCCCATGGGGAATGTGTGTGGACGATACCACCCATATCCGGGAACGCTTTGTAGAGTTCCAGATGTGTTGCCGTATCAGAAGACGGATTTAAGTTACCTTCCACGCGGTTTCCTTCCAGGTCTACAACAACCATGTCATCTGCTGTCATTTTGTCGTAATCCACACCGCTCGGTTTGATCACAACAAGCCCGCTTTCGCGGTCGATTCCGCTGACATTGCCCCAGGTAAATGTGACAAGTCCATACTTAGGCAGAAGCATATTGGCTTCATAAACCTCTTTTTTCAGTTCTTCTAACATTGCTTTAGCCTCCTGTGTTTATGTAAAATATTTCGGGTTCTATTTCATAGTCTCTGTTGCAGCTTTCATGATCGGAAGCGTCTTCTTGAAGCGTTCAATAAATGCATTGTATCCTTCTACATCCTTCGGATCCGGATCCATCTTTGTACCCTTCTGTCCTGCAAATACTTTTGCATCCAGATAATCATCCAGGGCTTCGTCTTCTGCCTTGTTGTTCATGTAAGATGCAAGAAGTGCGATTCCCCATGCTCCGCCTTCTCCGGCTGTCTCCATAACAGATACCGGTGTGTCAAGTGCTGCTGCCAGGATGCTCTGTCCAACGCCTTTTGTCTTAAAGAGTCCGCCGTGTCCGAGGATCTCATCAACGGCTACCTTCTCTTCTTTCAGAAGAATGTCCATTCCGACTTTCAGGACTTCCAGAGATGCATATAAATTTGCTCTCATGAAGTTTGCAAGATTGAATTTGCTGTCTGGCATACGAACAAATAACGGACGTCCTTCATCAAATCCAACAACCGGTTCTCCTGCGAAGAAGTTATAAGACATCAGGCCGCCACAGTCTGCATCACCTTCCAGAGCTTTGTTGTAAAGAGTTCCGAACAGATCGTTCATATCGACTTTCATACCGAATGCTTCCGCAAATTCTTTGAAAATATTTACCCATGCATTCAGATCTGAAGTACAGTTGTTGCAGTGAACCATTGCCACAGCATCTCCTGCAGGTGTTGTTACCATATCGATCTCTTCATGTACTTTCTCAAGTGCTTTTTCAAGAACAACCATTGCAAATACACTGGTTCCTGCTGATACATTACCGGTGCGGACTCTGACGCTATTCGTAGCTGCCATACCGGTTCCTGCATCACCTTCCGGAGGGCATACCGGAATGCCTGCCTGAAGCTTTCCTGTTGGGTCCAGAAGCTTTGCACCTTCTTCGGTAAGTGTTCCTGCCTTTTCACCTGCAACCAGGACTTTTGGAAGGATATCTTCTACTTTCCAAGGATATCCTTTCGGTGCAACCAGTTCATCGAACTTGGCAAGCATCTCTTTATTCCAGTTACGTGTTGTGCTGTCGATCGGGAACATTCCGGATGCGTCACCAACGCCAAGGACTTTCTCTCCTGTCAGTTTCCAGTGTACATAACCTGCAAGCGTTGTAATAAAATCAATATCCTTTACATGTTCTTCTTTGTTCAGGATTGCCTGATACAGATGTGCTCCGCTCCATCTCTGTGGCATATTGAAACGGAATAATTCTGTCAGTTCTTTTGCTGCCTGCTCTGTCATTGTATTTCTCCATGTACGGAACGGTACAAGCTGTTCTCCTGCTTTGTCAAATACCATATATCCATGCATCATAGCACTGAATCCAAGTGCTCCGACAGTAGTAAGCTCTACGTCATACTGCTTCTTCACATCTACGGCAAGATCTCTGTAGCAGTCCTGAAGACCTGTCCAGATATCCTCTAATGTGTAAGTCCAGACACCGTTGTCAAGACGGTTCTCCCATTCATGGCTTCCCGAAGCAATCGGTGCATTATCTTCTCCTACCAGAACTGCTTTGATTCGTGTGGAACCAAACTCGATTCCAAGAGAAGTCTTTCCCGCTTCGATCATACTTTTTACATCACTCATTTTTTCTTTACCTTTCCTTTCATAAAATATATTTGATTTGATAAATATTTTTATTTGATGATTTTTACAGAACTCCGGTTGATAATCTCCGGTTTCAGTTCTACACTGTCCGGCACTTCTTTCTCCTGCATAAGATCAAGGATTTCTTCTGCTGCCTTCTTCGCTAGCTCCCGGATCGGATTCTTCACAGAAGCGAGCGGTACTTCGCAATAATTTGCCAGATCAGAATCATCGATTCCAATGATCGACATCTTGTCCGGCACTTTGATCTTCTGTTCCAGACATGTCGCCGCAAGGTTGCTCGCAACCTCATCGTTGTAGCATACACATGCCGTACATCCCTGAATCCTTCTTAAAATCCAGCTGCTCTCCTCACGCATATTGCGATTGCGCACATCTTCGGTATCAATCCAGACAATCCGTTTATCTTCGATCCTGATATCTGCTTCCATTAAAGCTTCGATATAACCGGCATACCTTCTGTGTCCCTGCCCGTCATCTGCCTTGAAAATCGCTGCGATCTCACGGTGTCCGCACTGGATCAGATATTTCGTCGCCATCTTCCCTGCCATCTTGTCATCAAGACTTACATGCGGCGCTTTCAGTTCCGGATAATAGCTGTTGATAAAGATCACCGGGATTCCCTGCTCCATGATCTGCCTGTACAGATCGAGATTTGGATTAGGAAGGCCACTCTTTGTCGGTTCCGCTATAATTCCATCCACTCTTTTCTTATCCAGAATGCTTTTCAATATAAAACGTTCTTTTTCTACAGAATTGTTGGTGATGGAAATCTGGATTCCATATCCGGCGCGTGACATCTTGTTCTCGATTTCCTGAATAATACCAGAAAAAATATATTCCTGAACAAAAGTTGTCATCACTGCGATCTGCATCGTTTTTTTTCGTCTGACCCCGATGATACCACTTTCCTTTATATAAGTCCCACTTCCACGGCGTTTCTCGATCATACCTTCTTTTTCCAGAACAGCGATCGCATGTCTGACGGTCTGACGGCTTACCCCAAAACGGTCACAAAGCTGGTATTCCGACTCTATCCGCTCTCCCGGCTGCAGTTCTTCCGCTTCAATCTGTTCTCGGATCCATCTTACAATTCCTTCATATTTTGCTGATGTTTCTTTCACTTTTTTCTTCTTTTCCCCCTGATTTACGTACAAATCCCCTGCTCTCCTTACCTCTAATATACCTTAAGAAACACCTGATTTTCAACCCGTAATATGTTACAAATTATCGTACAACTTTTGTATGTTTTTGCTAAGTTGTATTTATTATATGTGTACAACTTGAATACATATTTGTTTTTCATCGAGGTCCTAACTTGTATTCTTCTTTTTGCATCCTTTGTGCACTTCTTATAAAACATCAAATAATATGGTATTGTTTTTTGACGCCGCCAAAACAAGTATAACAAGCTTTTTTTCGGTTCCCGTACTTCTGTAACATCTTCCCTTCACCAAATGCAGAACCTTGTGCAGGCGCCAATCTGCACTTGGCTCACCATATACAATCGAGTAGGCTGACTTCTACTCGATTCGTATACTTTGTACACTATCTCGCTTAACAGCTCGATGATGTACATTCGCCAAATACAGATTCTTGTACAAGCACAAATCTGTACTTGGCTCACCGTATACACAAAAAGAGCAGATAAAAGCTTTTTCATTGCCTTTATCCGCTCTTGTTGTTTTTCATCCACGCTATTGATTTTCTTCGATCGCCATAATCATATCTACACGATCCTGGTGACGTCCCCCAAGGAACTCTGCACCAAGAAATGTATCAAGGATCATCTTTGCCATCTCGATTCCAATTACTCTTGCACCGAACGCAATCACATTTGCATTATTATGTTCTCTTGCCATCTTTGCCGTATATGGTTCAGAACACACCGCTGCGCGGACACCGTGAACCTTATTGGCTGCCATGGAAATTCCAAGACCGGTTCCACAGATTGCAACTCCGAGATCCACTTCTCCGTCTGCAACTGCTTTTCCAATCTTTTCCCCATATTTCGGATAAGGACAGCTCTCATAAGAATCAGTTCCGTAATTGACAACTTCATATTCTTTTTCCACAAGATACTCTACCACCTGCTTTTTCATATCCACTGCAGAATGGTCATTCGCAATCCCTATTTTCATATCTCATCTTCCTCCTTCCCCTTTATACTCAATACTTACAAAAAGAACACCGGATGTACGATATGAACATCCGGTGTTTAAATCCTACTTTCTTATTATAGGCAATTAAAAAGTTTCCGTCAATACCCGTCGTTTTCTCTTTTCGCCTGTAATATTTCAAGTACTGTTCTTTCTTTAGTTTTTCTTCTTCAGGCTTGCAAATACAGACTGCAGAACGATGAAGAAGCAGAGGAGTGCAGAAAGTACGATTCGTACCCACCAGCTTGAAAGTGTTCCCTGTGTAGTGATCAGACTGGAAATCGTTCCTTTGATCAGTACACCGAACAGGGTTCCGAATGGAGTTCCGACACCACCACTAAGTAGTGTACCCCCGATAACGGCTGCTGAAATCGCATCCATCTCAAGACCTTTTGCCTGTTCTACGAATCCGGCACAGCTGTTCATACAGAAAAGGAATCCGCCGAGTCCTGCAAGAAAGCCGTCCAGAAGGTATGCAGCCATTTTTGTTCTCTTAACATTCAGTCCCATCATAAGTGCACTCTGTTCATTTCCACCGATCGCATATACAGAACGTCCGAATTTTGTATACTTCATAACGATTATGATTACGATCAGAACGATGATTGCAATGATAACTGTCGGATAAATATATGCCGGGAGGAATTTTCCCCTCTTACTGTAAGAACCAAACGGCATGTAAATTTTGTATTTAGCCCATGCCATGAAAGTTGCATTTTTGATAGAAATCATATCTGTACTGATGATTGATGTCATACCACGTCCAAAGAACATACCTGCCAGTGTTACAATGAATGGCTGGATCTCCAGATAAGATACCAGGAATCCCTGAACCAGACCAAAGAGAAGTCCGATCACCAGTGCCATAAGAAGTGCGGTATAAGCGCTTGCACCGTGATTTTCCATCTGGTTTGCAGCAACCATACATACAAGTGCTGTAACAGAACCAACTGAGATATCGATTCCGGCTGTGATCATAACGATCGTTTCGCCCATCGCGATAACCAGAAGACCTGCATTGGAAATGAACAGATTCAGGAACATCTGCGGTTTTGCAAAACCTTTGTCGTTAAATACGATCATACCCGCTGCGTACATTACAACAAACAGTAAAATTGTAATCATAAGGAGGAATGTCGTTCCGTTAATTTTCTTTTTTGTTCCGGATACTTTTGCTTTCATTAGTTAGCTCCTCCTTTCACTGCAGCCTTTGATGTTCTTTTTTCTTTCTGCACTGCAATAAATTTCTTGAATACCGGGCTCTGAAGGACAACGATGACTACAACAACGATTGCCTTGTAGACCGGAAGCTGATCGGCTGATACATTCAATCCGTAAAGAACAGTTGTAAGTGCCTGGATTGTATAAGCTCCGATCACAGATCCCATCAGGCTGAACTTACCACCACCAAGGGCATTTCCACCAAGGGCAACTGCAAGGATGGCATCCATTTCAAGGTTCAGACCAATGTTGTTGGCATCTGCTGAGTAGATACGGCTGGAAGCCACAAATCCTGCAACACCTGCAAGTACACCACAGATCAGGTAAGTAAGGAACTTGATCATGGTTGAATTAAGTCCGACCAGTCTGGATGCGGTTCCGTTAATACCAACGCTCTCGATATAAAGTCCAAGAGCTGTCTTTTTCAAAATAACATATGCAATGATAACTACGATAATTGCAATTACAACTGGCATCGGAATCGGGAATTTTCCGGCATAGCTTCCGAATACCTGATAAGATTTCACACGGATATATGTAATCTGTCCGTCTGTGATCAGCTGGGCGATACCACGTCCTGCTGTGTAAAGGATCAATGTCGCAACCATCGGCTGAATATTCAGCTTTGCAACCAGAAATCCGTTAAATGCACCGCAGATTCCTGAAGCAACCAGTGCTGCAAGAAATGCAACGATAATCGGTGCTGACAGAGAGTTTACAGATACTTCCCCACCGGAAAGGATCTGGCAGCATACGGCTCCTGCGACTGCCATAACAGCTCCGACACTGATGTCCTGTCCTCCGGAAGCTGCTGTAACAAGTGTCATACCAACTGACAAAATAACCAGCTCGGATGCACGGTTGATCACATCGACCGGATATCCGTATGGAACTCCATTCTTAAGAGACATGCTTAAGAAGCCCGGAATTGTAATTGTAGCTACGATAATGATTGCAAGCAGACACACCAGTGGCATGAAAAGCCTCATAGAGGTAAGCTTTTTCCATGTTGATTTATTTGTGCTCATTACTCTTCACCTCCTGCGATTGCTTTCATGATACCTTCCTGTGATAATTCATCACCGGAAATTTCTCCAACCTTCTTACCGTCTCGCATAACTGCCATACGTGAACAGGTACGGAGCATTTCTTCTACTTCTGAAGAAATAAATGCAACCGCCATTCCCTGATCTGCAAGATCAAGTACCAGTTTCTGGATCTCTGTCTTGGTTCCGATATCAATACCTCTTGTAGGTTCATCCAGGATCAGGAAATCCGGATTGGTAAGAAGCCATCTACCAATGATAACCTTCTGCTGGTTACCACCTGACAGACTCTTGATCGGAGTTTCACGGCTTGCTGTCTTAATCTGAAGCATCTTAATATATTTATCTGCTGCTTCATCCATTTCTTTTCTGCTCATTGGATGGAACATACCTTTTTTCGCCTGAAGTGCGATAATAATATTTTCACGGACAGACAGATCTGCGATGATACCATCTTTCTTTCTGTCTTCCGGAAGATATGCCATACCAAGCTTCATTGCATCGATCGGAGCATGAATCTTCACTTCTTTTCCGTTAACTTTCAGTTTACCGGAATCCGCTTTATCAGCTCCATAAATTGCACGGACAAGTTCCGAACGTCCGGATCCAAGAAGTCCTGTAAATCCGACAACCTCACCTTTGTTGATCGTCATATCAAACGGTTTGATCGTTCCTTTATGGCTAAGTCCTTCTGCCTCGATAACCGGGATGAATTCTTTGAGTTCTGCATGATCTCCCTTGATATCTGCAAGATCATCAAAGTCTTTACCCATCATCTTGGCAACAAGCATAACTCTTGGCAGATCTTTGACTTCGTATTCGCCAACCAGTTCCCCATTTCGTAAAACTGTGATTCTGTCACAGACCTCATATACCTGTTCCAGGAAGTGTGTTACGAAAATAATACCTACACCTTCATCTTTCAGTCTGTTCATCAGTTTGAACAGCTTTGCAACCTCATCATCGTCCAGAGATGAAGTTGGCTCATCAAGGATCAGAACCTTACATTTCATATCAACTGCACGTGCGATTGCGATCATCTGCTGTCTTGCCAGAGAAACCTCTTCCAGCTTCTGGGTAGCTGAAGCATCAATTTCAAGACTCTTAAGCAATTCTGTTGCACGTTTGTTCATTGTACGCCAGTCAATAAATCCTGCTTTTCTTGGTTCGCGTCCAATAAACAGATTTTCTGCCACCGTCAGGTTCGGACAAAGGTTAACTTCCTGATATACAGTACTGATACCATTGTTCTGTGCGTCCTGAGGTGATTTATTAATAATCGGACCGTCTTTTCCATCCAGACGGATCTCGCCATTTTCAAATTCATGTACACCGGTAAGAACCTTGATCAGTGTAGATTTACCTGCACCGTTCTCACCCATCAGAGCGTGAATTTCGCCCTTGCGAAGTGTAAAATCAACATGCTGCAATGCTTTTACACCGGGAAATGTCTTGGAAATATCCCGCATTGTAAGTACAACATTACCCTCCATACTCTTCCACCTGCTTTCCTTTTTTCAATAAAGAGGGCGTAGTATAAATATCCGGCACATTCCGATTATTATCTACCACGCCTCTCTATTCATCCACCCTTATGTGTCTGTCAAATTATATATCCGACTTTCCTAATGCATTTTAGTATGCACGTTTGTCAAGAATATCCTGTGTAAGTGGTGTTACATCAAAATCTTTTTCTTCGTCTAAGCTGTTTGTAGCTTTTACAGATTTAACTGTGTCATCATGAGCAAAGATTTCTTCATCTACATAGTTCAGTTTATCAACGTCTTCGCCAGCTTCAAGTTTTTTGATAAGTTCTTCAGCACGTGGTCCGTGAAGTGGGTTACACTCTACATCGCATTCGATCTTTCCATCAAGAACATCCTGAAGTCCTGCATGTGTTGTATCGAAAGAAATTACCATGATTTCGCCGTTAGCGATATCAGATCCAACTGTCTTACCTGCTGCTTCGATTGCATCGATTGCTCCGAATGCTTCGTTATCGTTCTCGCAGTATACTACGTTGATGTTGTCATACTGTTTCAGCATAGACTCCATAACTTCCTGACCTTTAGCCTGTGTAAATTCACCTGTCTGCTGAGCTACAAGATCCCATCCGTATTTGTCAACGCCTTCTTCAAGACCTTTTGTACGTCCGATCTGAGCTGTAGATCCGATTGTTCCCTGGATGTCAGCAATATGGATATCAGATGCTGCGATTCCTTTTGCTTCTGCAAATCCGTTCAGCCATTCAGCTGCTTTACGACCTTCACAAAGAGCATCGGTTCCGATCCATGTTGTGTAAAGGCTGTCATCAGATACATCAACCATACGGTCAACGATGATTACCGGGATGTCTGCATCTTTTGCTTCCTGAAGAACTGTATCCCATCCTGTCTCTGTAACAGGTGCAAGAAGAATGTAATCAACCTCCTGCTGGATGAAGTTACGGATTGCTGTGATCTGGTTTTCCTGTTTCTGCTGAGCATCATCAAAGATCAGGTCATATCCGTTTTCTTTGCTGAATGTGTCTTTCATTGACTGAGAGTTTGCTGTACGCCAGTCAGATTCTGCACCTACCTGTGAGAAGCCTACTGTGATCACATCATCGGATGAGCTTGATGAATCACTGCTCTTGTCGCTGCTGTCAGATCCTTTGCTTCCACCGCATCCAACTGCTAAAGCTGCTGTCATCGCTGCACATAACAATACTGCTAACACTTTTCTTTTTTTCATTTTACATGTTCCTCCTTCATTGGGTTTTCTTAACCTCTTGATGTACTTATAATAATAAAATTTTCATGATGCCAGGGTCAAAAGCCCCAAAATAGAACCTTGAAAATTTAATATTTTACAGT